>JAGLFE010000220.1 GCA_023144675.1 Thiomargarita sp.
TTGCAGGTTCACCGATATAATCAAGAAAATTAACTAAATCACGTACATCTTCCTTAAACTTCTCTGATTTAGCTTCATCCTTTTCTGCACTAACTAATTTAACAACTTCGTGTTCATGTCCACTAGCATCGGTTTCAGTTTCATGTACAAGTTCTTGAAAACCTTGTCTATCCCATAAAACATGAGGCATACCAACATCTTTAAACACCAAATTATTAACGCCTAAAGGACGCTTTGGGTCTTTATAAAAACTGATTAAATAAGTATATAACCAATCGACTCCACGAGCGCGGGAAATAACACTCAAATCAGGTGGTGTAACACCAAACCAAGCTTCGCCATCTTCAGAAGTCATAGCAACTCCCATGGTATTACCTGGTTTTTCAGTGGTGAACATTAAACCTGCTAGTTCATCATCAGTTAGCTTTAAATCATCAGCAACTCGTTGAAACCGAGAATATTTAGTTGAATGACAGCCTGAGCAATAATCTATAAATAAATTAGCTCCTCTTTTCAGAGAATCATTATCCATAATATCATTATGAGCTGATTCAAGATGAATACCGCTAGAGGCAAAAACCATCGTGGGTAATAAAAAAGCAAAAATAGTAATTAATTTTTTCATTAGTGAGTTACCCTCTCTGGTACTGGCTTAGTTTTATCTATCTTAGAATACCAAGGCATTAATAGGAAAAATGCGAAATAGATTACAGAAAATATTTGTGCAAGTAGCGTTCCCATTGGAGTAGGTGCTTGCATACCTAAATAACATAAGCCAAAGAAAGCAATTACAAATAAGAACAAAGCAAATTTAAAGATAAGACCTTTATAACGAATAGACTTAACTGGACTGCGATCTAACCAAGGTAAGAAGAATAAAACCACAATTGCTCCGCCCATAGCCGCAACACCCATTAACTTATCTGGAACTGCTCGCAAAATAGCATAAAATGGAGTAAAATACCATAAAGGTGCGATATGTTCTGGGGTTTTCATTGGATCGGCTGGAAAGAAGTTATTATATTCTAAGAAATAACCGCCAAATTCTGGTGCGTAGAAAACAATGGCAGAAAAAAAGATTAAAAAGACGGATACGCCTACAATATCCTTAACGCTATAATAAGGATGGAAAGGAATACCATCAATTGGAATACCAGTTTTAGGGTCTTTATTTTTCTTAATTTCAATACCATCAGGATTATTAGAACCAACTTCATGTAAAGCAATAATATGCACGGCTGCTAAAGCTAATAGTATAATTGGAACTAGCACTACATGATAGATAAAGAAGCGGTTTAAAGTCGCATCTGCAATTACGAAATCGCCTCGTATCCATACGGCTAAGTCTTCACCTATAATAGGAAGAGCAGCAAATAGTGAAATAATCACCTGCGCCCCCCAGTAAGACATTTGTCCCCAAGGTAATAAATAACCTAAAAAGGATTCAGCCATTAGGCAAACATAAATAAACATACCAATAATCCACAATAATTCACGTGGTTTACGATATGAACCATACATTAATGCCCTAAACATGTGTAGATAAATTACGATGAAAAAGAATGAAGCTCCAGTTGAGTGCAAATAGCGAATCAACCAGCCAAATTCAACATCACGCATAATATATTCAACCGATGCAAAAGCTAAAGCCGCATCAGGTTTATAGTTTACCGCTAAGAAAATTCCAGTCGCAATTTGCAATACTAATGCTAATAAAGCTAAAGAGCCAAAATAGTACCAAAAATTAAAGTTTCTAGGTGCGTAATATTGTGCTAGATGTTCGTTCCACAGTTTAGTTAAAGGAAACCGTGTATCTACCCAATCCACACTTGCTATTAGTATCTTATTCACTATGCAACTCCTGCTGAACTATCTACACCCACTAAAATACGAGTGTCGCTAAGATAGGTATGAGGGGGAACTACTAAATTGGTTGGAGCTGGCACACCTTTATACACACGTCCAGCTAAATCGAACTTAGAACCATGGCAAGGGCAAAAAAATCCACCCTTCCAATCATCATCAATAGTTGCTCCAAGTGGATCAGCCATTTTTACATGAGAGGGGGAACAACCTAAATGAGTGCAAATTCCTACTACAACTAAATATTCGCTCTTAATAGCACGATTTTCATTTTTTGCATAAGTAGGCTGTTGTTCAACATCTGAATTAGGATCAGTAAGTCTATCATTTAAGGTGGCTAAATTGGCTAAATGTTCTGGTGTTCGTTTAACTACCCATACTGGTTGACCGCGCCATTCAACGACCATTAATTGTCCGTCTTCTAATTTACTAATGTCAATTTCTATCGGCGCACCAGCAGCTCGCGCTTTTGCACTGGGCTTTAAAGATAGAACAAATGGAACGGCTACAAAACCAGCTCCAACTGCCCCAATTGTTGAGGTAGCAGCAACTAAAAATCGCCGTCTGCCCTTGTCATCAACGTTTTCTGTCATATTTATTTAATTCCTAACTTGTAAAGTTACGTTTTTAAAAAGTAGTTGGTAAAAAATTATGTTAAAAATCCAATATAAATGAATTTTTTGGTTGTTATTAAATTAATAATAATTTTATTATTTACTTATGTTCAATTATATTATTAAAAATAAATAGATGAATTTTCTTATGTAATAATGTATGAAAAAATTTACTAACACTTATTTTTAGAAAGGTTAAAAACTATTTATCAATAAAATAACGATAAACTAAGCATTATAATATGCTATACTGTAATTACTCCTGATAATAAAAATTAAAAGATAATATAGTTTAAATAATATCTAGTAAAACCATAAAAAATCTACATAACAATCAATATTAAACTATGCTAAAATAACAATATATCACATAAAAAATAAAAGCAAAAAAAAAATAAATTATCTAGTTATATTAAATAAACATCTTTCCTAAATCAATAGTTCGGATAGTTTAAAAAAAAACCTATTTAAAATATTAAGTAATTGAAAATTAAAGGTTTTTTAAATTTATTCCAAAAATAAAAAATCTTTTAATAACAATAAGTTACAAAAACTTTCTATTGTTAGATAGGATAGATATTAAATTGACCAAAGTGCCAAATTAAGCCATAATTTTTGTGTTTACTTTGATAATCCTAAAAATTTTACGTAATCTTAATGATTTTTAATAAAAATACGTTGTTTTGAAAAAGTTTTATTACGATGTTTTATCTTTGTCTATACATAATTCAACTTACGAAAATATTTTTTTAAATCTATAAATAATTTTAATTTTTGAGCATTAAAATTATAGGTTAAAAATCTTTATATATTAAAAATAAACTAATAATTATTTAATACTATTATAATATAATTGTTCTTTTTAATCATATTATTTTAAGGATCGTTAAATGTTTGAACAACAAATTTTAATAGAAAAAGCCCGTGAAATAGGCGATGTGGTTAAATTTTTATATCAACGAGGTTGGGCTCCTACTAGTAACAGTAATTATTCTTGTCGATTAGATGCCGAACATATTATGATTACTGTTTCCCATTGGTCAAAGGAACATTTGACTAAAGAAAGCTTTATGGTATTAAATATAATGGGTAAGCCATTAAATCAAGCTTCAAATTCGGCCAAAATTACTTCAGCAGAATTTCAGTTACATACGATGCTATACAAAGAGAATAAAGAGACTAAGGCTATTTTTCATACTCATTCAGTGAATTCAACAGTATTATCAAAATTATACGAATCACAAGATGAAATAGTATTAGAAAATTACCAAATGCTAAAAGTCTTTAGCGGAATTGACAGTCATGATGTAAAAAAGATTGTTCCAATTTTTCCTAATACTCAAGATATTACAGTACTAGTTAAACAAATAAAACAATACGTAACCGAATATCCTGATATACACGGTTTTTTAATCGCTGGACATGGTTTATATGCTTGGGGAAAAAATATTTCCGAAGCCAAACGGCATCTCGAAGCATTTGAATTTTTGTTTGAATGTGAACTTTTAACTTTGCGTCTTAGAAATCAATAATAAAATTAAAAAAAAGGTAAAGAATTATGTCGGTGGCTTATCTTTATCATCCCGATTGTTTATTACATGAAATGGGAAGCGAGCATCCTGAAAAACCAGATAGATTAAATGTTATAGAAAAACAAATTAAAATTTCTCAACTGAAAGAGAAAATCCATCGTTATGAAGCTCCTTTAGCGACTAAACAACAATTAGCGCAGGTGCATGATTCACAATATATTGAAAAGGTACTCAATTTTGTTGATGAATCAGGTGTTGGATTTAGTTATCTTGACCCAGATACGATGTTAGTTATAAATACACCGAATGCGGCATTAAGGGCGGCTGGTGCTGCTGTTCATGCTACTGATTTAGTATTAACTAACCAACATAACATTGCTTTTTGTAGTGTTCGTCCTCCTGGACACCACGCCTTATCTGATCATGCAATGGGCTTTTGCTTCTTTAATAATCTTGCGGTTGGAGTAGCTCATGCAATTAAAGAATACGGACTGAATAGAATTGCGATTGTAGATTTTGATGTGCATCATGGGAATGGTACTGAAGCTATTTTTGCTAATGAATCTCGTGTGATGTTATGTTCAACATTCCAACATCCATTTTATCCTTATTCAGGTACTGATTCAGCTAATGAACTTATGATTAGTATGCCATTATCGGCAGGTGCATCTGGTGAACATTTCCGCAAGGCAATAACTGAACATTGTTTACCCGCATTACATAATTTTAAACCTGAAATGATTTTTATTTCGGCAGGTTTTGATGCCCATCAGGCAGATAATTTATCACATTTACATTTTTTGGAAGAAGATTATGCTTGGGTAACAAAAGAAATACTAGCAGTTGCTAATCAGTATGCAAAAGGGCGAATTGTATCATGTTTAGAAGGGGGATATGCTTTAGATATATTGGGGCAATGTGTAGTAGCGCATTTAGAAGCATTAATGGGTTAATTTAGAACTTTTAATTAAACGGAAAAATAATGACAATACCAGCAGATATTGGACTAATTGGTCTCGCTGTCATGGGACAAAATTTAGTTTTGAACATGAACGATCATGGATTTAAAGTAGCTGTTTATAACCGAACTACTGCCAAAACCAAAGATTTTCTTGATAATGCCGCTAAAAATACTGCAATTACTGGTACGGAATCTATTAAAGAATTGGTTGCAATTTTAAAAACACCACGTACTATTATGTTAATGGTCAAAGCAGGCACGGTTGTTGACCAATTTATTCAACAGCTTGTGCCTTATTTAGAAACGGATGATATTATCATTGATGGCGGTAATTCTAATTACAATGATACCCAACGCCGTACTTTAGAATTGGCACAACAGGGTATTCGTTTCATTGGAACAGGTGTTTCTGGTGGCGAAGAGGGCGCACGTCATGGTCCTGCGATTATGCCAGGCGGAAATAAAGCAGCTTGGGAAAATGTAAAACCGATTTTTCAATCTATTGCAGCAAAAGTAGATAAGATCCCTTGTTGCCAGTGGGTAGGAGAAAATGGAGCTGGACATTATGTAAAAATGGTGCATAATGGCATTGAATACGGGGATATGCAATTAATTGCCGAAGCCTATCATTTAATGCGGGTTGCCTTGGGAATTAATACCGAACAGTTGCAAACTATTTTTACTGAATGGAATCAAGGAGTTTTAGATTCTTATTTGATTGAAATTACTAGCGATATTTTGGGCGTAAAAGATGATGATGGCTTGCCTTTAGTCGATAAAATTTTAGATGTTGCTGGGCAAAAAGGTACTGGAAAATGGACTGGCATTGATGCACTCGATTTAGGCGTGCCTTTAACTCTGATTAGTGAAGCGGTATTTGCTCGTTGTTTATCTTCCATGCAACAAGAGCGTTATAAAGCAGCGCAACTATTTTCTGCTGATAAAAAACCATTATTTGAGGGAAATGTAGAAAAAGCAATTGCTTCAATCCATGATGCTTTATACGCATCTAAAATCATTTCCTATGCGCAAGGATATATGCTAATGCGGCAAGCTTCGCAAGAATATAATTGGCAATTAAATTATGGCGATATTGCTTTAATTTGGCGAGGCGGTTGTATTATTCGTAGCCAGTTTTTGAATAATATTAAACAAGCTTACGATAATAATTCCCAACTAGAAAATTTGCTATTAGATAAGTTTTTCGCTGATGCCATAAAAAAAGCGGATGCTGGTTGGCGCAATGCTATTAAATTGGGAATTGATTTGGGTATTCCAACTCCAGCTTTTTCATCCGCTTTGGCTTTTTATGACGGTTATCGTAGTCAAATATTGCCAGCTAATTTGTTACAAGCCCAACGTGATTATTTCGGAGCGCATAGTTACGAACGGGTTGATAAACCAAAAGGTGAATTTTTTCACACTAATTGGACGGGGCAAGGTGGACAAACTGCTTCTACGGTTTATGATGTTTAGATATATATTACATCAAATTGAAACCAATTTTTTATCTAAATTTATAATTGATAAAAATTTTACAAAAAAGTTGCTATAATTAATATTAATATAGAAACTACCAAATATTTATAATATTTTAAAATTATTAAGTGGAGTAAAATTTAATGGAACAACAAAATGCCTTAAAATTACTTGAAATTTCTGCGAATTTGGCTTCGAGTGCAATGCAAGCTAAAAATACCTCCATGAATGAATCTGAGGTAAAAAGCTTATTTCTTGACTGTGTAAATATAGTTAATGAACAATTTAAAACTTTTGCTAATGTTGAAAATATAGATGAAAAATTTGCAACTATTAGTGAAATGCACAAAATTTTTGCTCAAAAATTCGCTGAAATTGAGCAACATAAATCCACTGATATAGATGAAAAATTTAATACTATTGGTGAGATGCACCAAGTATTTGCCCAAAAATTTGCCGAAGTTGAAAAACGATTAAACACTCTTAGCTATGGTAGAACTACTAGACGACCAGTTTAAGATATATAAATTTACTCGCCTTACGCACAAATAAATTATGAATCAAGCTATTGATACCGACGTACTTATTATTGGTAGTGGGGCGGCTGGACTTAGCCTTGCATTAGAATTAGCTGATCATGCTAAGATAACAGTACTATCAAAGGCAAGCATTGAAAGCGGTTGTACACAATATGCCCAAGGTGGTATTTCAGCAGTTTTGGGTGAAGATGACTCATTAGTTTCCCATGTTGAGGATACTTTGAATGCTGGAGCTGGACTTTGTGATCCTGAAATTGTTAAATTTGTTATTTCGGAAGGTCCAAAACGCGTTGCTTGGTTAATTGAACAGGGTATGCCTTTTACCCAAATGGCTAATAAAAAAGGGCAAGCTAAGTATCATTTAACTCGTGAAGGTGGACACAGTCATCGTCGGGTTATTCACGCTAAAGATAAAACTGGACAAGCAGTTGTAACTACTTTATTAAATAGAGTAAAAAACCATTCTAATATTCAATTAATCGAACACCATATTGTAGTCGACCTTATTACTGGCACCAAATTAGGTTTATCTACTTCACGCTGTTTGGGAGCTTATGTATTACAAATTGCTACGGGAAAAGTCATTGTTATTCGCTCCCGTTTTGTAGTACTTGCTTCTGGCGGAGCTGGCAAAGTTTATCTTTATACCAGTAATCCCGATGTTGCAACTGGTGATGGCATTGCGATGGCATGGCGTGCTGGCTGTCGGGTTGCGAATATGGAATTTATTCAGTTTCATCCAACTTGCTTATATCATCCCGAAGCCAAAACGTTTTTAATCAGTGAAGCTGTTCGTGGCGAAGGTGGTAAATTACGTTTGCCAGATAATAGTCAGTTTATGCAACAATTTGATTCACGAGCGGAATTAGCTCCCCGTGATATTGTGGCTCGGGCAATTGACCATGAAATGAAACGTTTAGGTTGTGATAGTGTGTTTTTGGATATCAGCCATCAATCGAAACAATTTATTATTGAGCATTTTCCTAATATTTACGCCCATTGTCTTGAATTAGGTTATGATTTAGCTACCCAAGCTATTCCTGTTGTACCAGCAGCGCATTATACTTGTGGCGGGGTAATGACGGATCGAGATGGACGTACTGATGTAGAATGTTTGTATGCAATTGGAGAAGTTGCTTTTACCGGTTTACATGGTGCAAATCGAATGGCGAGTAATTCATTATTAGAATGTTTAGTTTTCAGTCATGCAGCTAGTAAACATATTTTATCTCAGTTAAAACAAGTAGTTTTACCACCAAGTTTACCAAATTGGGACGAAAGCCGAGTAACAGATTCTGATGAAGAGATAGTTGTGGCGCATAATTGGGATGAATTGCGGCGTTTTATGTGGGATTATGTAGGAATTGTACGCACCACTAAACGTTTGCAACGTGCTAAACGTCGAGTTGATTTATTATATAGCGAAATTCATGAATATTATAGTAATTTTCGAGTAACTAATGATTTAATTGAATTACGCAATTTAACCTTGGTAGCTGATTTGATTATTCGTTCTGCCCAATTACGGCATGAAAGTCGTGGTTTGCATTATACTTTAGATTATTTAGATAAAAATCCAATCGCACAAAATACGGTGTTAATTCCTTAAACAAAATACCCATTTTATCTCCAATAACTTTGTTCAAAAGTGGGTAGTTTTAAATAAGTAATGTTTTTATATATACCAACTAAATTTTAAAATAAGGTTTGTATAAAAAAAGGGTAGTCCTAAAATAGGTAG
>JAGLFE010000221.1 GCA_023144675.1 Thiomargarita sp.
TTCGAGGGTAGTGAGCAATTACAATAAATTTATAAACAGGAAACATTATGTCTAAAACCGTTATTTTGTGTATTGATAACGAACAAACTATATTAAATAAACTTAAAAAAGATATTACTAATATTTTAAAGCAAAAATATCGAATTGAATTGGTGCTTAATGGAGAAGAAGCATTAAATCTTATCAAAAGATTGCGAAAAGAAAATTTTGAAATTGCTGTGGTAATTGCGGATTATAATTTATCTGACGTAAATACAAATGAACTCTTTACTGAGATTCATACTAATTTGCCAGAAACTATTAACATAATGATGACCGATATTAATGCCAATGCGACTGATAAAATTCTAAAAAATCAGGAATTATATCGTTATATATTAAAACCTTGGAAACATAAAGTATTACGTTTAACATTGAAAGAAAGTATTTATAGCTATTCCAGAAATAAAATTTTAGCAGAGGAGAAATTAAGACTAAAACAATTAGAACAATTAAAAGATGAATTTTTATCCAATATTTCCCATGAACTACGCACGCCTTTAAATGGTATTATTGGTTTTTCTAGTTCTTTACAGAGACAATTACAAGATACAGTTACTAAAGAACAAAATGATATGTTAGATCATATCGTCAAGGAAGGGCAACAATTAAAAATATTAATCAACGATATTTTAGATTTTTCTAGGTTAAAAAATAAAAGTATTATTCCCAAAATAAAACCGATTAATATAGCAGATATGGTACGAATTGTACTCGCAATGCATAAAATTTCACCTACTTGTAAACAGTTAGAATTTATTAATCACGTGCCTAATAATTTACCCTTAATATTAGGAGATGAAAATAGAATTCAACAAATTTTATATAAATTAATTGGCAACGCTATTAAATTTACTGAAAAAGGTTGCGTACAAATTAGCACTACTTTAGTAACTAGAAGTATTGAATGTGAAATACAAAATCCATTTAATCCTGCCGCTTTAGAATCAGTGGAAATATTAGAAGAAAATAACATTTATAATTATTACTTAGCAGTAACTATATCAGATACAGGTATTGGTATTCCTAAAAATAAGATTTCCCGAATTTTTGAAGCATTTGAACAAGTTGATGGTTCTAGTATTCGGCGATATGAGGGCATTGGTTTAGGTTTAAGTTTGGTTAGACAATTTTTACAATTACAACAAGGAGAAATTTTTGTTCGTTCAGTTGTTGATAAAGGTTCGGATTTTACTTTTATTTTACCTATTGTCAATAAAATAATTAACGAAAAAGATTTACCAAAATATCAGCAAATACATGATAAACAACCAGTTTCTAAAGGTAAAATACCACAAGAAATTCATCCAATTAAGTTAGATTTTGCCAATTCTAAAATCCTTGTTGTTGATGATGAACCAAATATGCAAGAATTATTAGCTAATTTTTTAGCCTGTAAAAATTATGAAGTTACAATCGCTAGTTCTGGCATAGAAGCCTTAGAAAAATTAGAAGCTGGTTTTGAAGCCGATTTAATTTTATTGGATGTTATGATGCCAAAAATGGATGGTTATGAAACTACTTTAAAAATTAGGGAAAAATGCTCAGTTAGCGAATTGCCAATTTTACTGATTTCAGGTAAGAATAGTGTAACAGATGTGGTAACAGGATTAGAAATAGGAGCGAATGATTATATTAGTAAACCTTTTTCCAGAAAAGAACTATTGGCACGCATTACCACCCAATTAACGCTTAAATATTTAGATACCGAAAATAGATTAACTGCCAAAGTTTTTCAATCAAATCAAGTAAGTATTGTTATTACTGATAAAAATTCCCTAGTTCTTAAAGTTAATCAAGCTTATACTGACATATTTGGTTATTTGCCTAAGGATGTTTTGGGTAAAAATCCAAGCATTATCAATTCTGGAAAACACAATAGGCGATTTTATCAAAATTTATGGGATGCTGTTTTGATGAATGGATATTGGCATGGCAAAGTTATTAACCGTTGTAAAAATGGAAAACTTTGGACTGGTGAATTAACCATCAGCGCAATTAAAAATAAGCAGGGGAAATTAACAAATTATATTGGTTTTCATATTAATATCTGAAGTTACGCAGATATGAAAAATTGAAAACCAAATGTTATAAGACTTATGAAAATTCAATACAGATAGATATAAAATCTAAAGTCTTATATTTTCTTGGTTTCTATTTTATTTGCGTAACTTCAGTTAATATTTGAAGTTAATTGCTTATAGAAAATTTTACTCAATATTTTGCACTTGTTCTCGTATTTGTTCAATTAATACCTTTAATTCAAGCGCATTTTGAGTAGTTTTAATATGATTTGATTTTGCGCCTAAAGTATTAGCTTCACGATGCAATTCTTGGATTAAAAAATCCAAACGCCGTCCAATTGCTTGCTCATTTTTTTCTAAAGTACGTTCAATTTCAATTAAATGAGTTTCTAAACGATCTAATTCCTCAGCAACATCCATTTTATACATTAAAAGAGTAATTTCTTGTTCTAAACGTTCATTATTTAAATCAATTAATTCAGTTACACGAGCTTGTAAACGTTCACGTTGGGCAACTAAAATAGTTGGTAATTCATCACGAATCGTAACTACAATTTCGGCAATAGTTTGACAACGTTGTTTGATTAAATCCGCTAATTTAGAACCTTCTCGCTCTCGATGTTCAATTAGTTGAGTTATGGCGGTATTAAATTGTTGCAAAACGATTTCTTTAATCGCTTCAACATCAATCTTTCCCCTTTCTAAAACTCCTTGCCAATGCAATATGTCTAAAGCATTTAATTCGCTAGTTTGCTTGGTAATTGTATTTACTTGTTGAATAGCTTGATATAATTGTTGGACT
Source organism: Thiomargarita sp. (assembly GCA_023144675.1). Classification (GTDB taxonomy): domain Bacteria; phylum Pseudomonadota; class Gammaproteobacteria; order Beggiatoales; family Beggiatoaceae; genus JAGLFE01. The sequence goes on from JAGLFE010000221.1 coordinate 2,866, forward strand.
AAATTTTGATTAACTGTCCATTTATTATCTTGATTAGCTTTAAAATACAAAGTACAATCTACTTTACCTCGCTTTAATTTCTTTTTAAGTTGTTCACGTAATACCATTTCTAAGGCACGAAATTCTTCAGGTAAACGTATATTTATATCTAAATAGCGATGATTAACTGAACGAATTTCCCAACAAATTTGTCCCTGATTTTCATTGACATCTAAGCGTGCAAAAGCAGTCATACTACAAGGCATAATATTCCTTTTTTTAATAATTATTTGTATAATATTTTAGTAAGTTGTTGCATAAATAGCCATAAGATATTGATTAATATTAGTTTTTCAAAAAAACAAGTAAAATTATAACTGATTTATTATTAACCATAATTTGGTAGTCCTAAAATAGGTAGTGCTAAACCTGTTAGGTCTTTGA
>JAGLFE010000222.1 GCA_023144675.1 Thiomargarita sp.
AATATAGGCAACTAGAAAAATAGCAAATGAGAAATGGCAAGCCAATTCATCACAGCGGGTAGCATTATTCCTATTGTCAATATATTTTTTCAAGAGCGGTAATTTTAACAGCCAAAAACTGTATTTAAATTTATTTATTTAATTATGATGCCGTAAAATAAGGCTTTCATCATAATTGAATTTATATTTTAAAAACTGTCTAAATTATTTAGATAAGGTAAGTTATAATATACTAATAAAGTTATTTACTTAAAAGGTTATAATTTTAGTCATTACAAAAATAGACAATGAAATCAATAAGTTACATTAGTTTTATCAAAATCTTTTTTAGCTAAAATTTATGTAATTGCCTATTAAAATTTACTGTTTTCACTATATTTGAGTTATTAATATGAAAAATATAAATTATCGTATTATTGGTGGTACACGCCTTACAGATTATATTATTTTAACTGTATCCATTCTTCTCATATCGCTTGGCTTATTTGCAGCCTATCAAATGGAACATTATGGACATATCATTACTGGTATGAATAATCAAATTGTGTGGGGAATACCACATGTATTTGCTATTTTTCTAATATTAGCTGCTTCAGGTGTACTTAATGTGGCATCCATTAGTTCCGTTTTTCAGAAAACTTTTTATCATCCCCACGCTAGATTATCCGCATTACTTGCTATTACTTTATTAATTGGTGGTTTATGTGTATTAGTGTTAGATTTAGGTCGTCCTGATCGTTTAGTGGTTGCGATGACAAATTATAATTTTAAATCCATTTTTGCTTGGAACATTTTCTTATATAACGGATTTATTTTAATTTGCGTACTATATTTGTGGTTTATGATGGAGAAAAAAATGCAACGCTATTATCCAATAGTAGGATTAGCCGCTTTTATTTGGCGACTAATTTTAACCACTGGAACTGGCTCTATTTTCGGTTTTCTAATTGCGCGGGAAGCATATCAAACTGCCATTTTAGCTCCATTATTTATTGCGCTTTCTTTATCCTTGGGTTTAGCAGTATTTTTATTGGTATTAATTATGCAGTTCCGTTCTTTAGGAGAAACAGTATTACATCGTCCGAAAAAATTACTGGTTATATTTATCAGCGCAGTATTTTATTTTGTTTTAGCTTATCATGTTAGCCATTTATATTATACTTATCGGCATGGAATTGAATATTTTATGTTAGGTGATGGTGGTGGTATTTACGCTGTTTTATTTTGGGCTGGATACTTATTTATTGGAACGATTTTACCACTATGGTTACTATATCATGAACGATTTACTAATAGCCGTATTAGTATTATTTCCGCCTGTTTACTGACACTATTGGGTGGTTTTGCTTTATTATATGTGTTTATTATTGGTGGTCAATCGTATCCGTTAAATATTTTTCCTAGTATGGAAGTTATTAGTTCTAGTTTTTTTGATGACGCTAGTATGCACATTTATGTTCCAAGTATTTGGGAATTTTTTCTAGGAATGGGTGGAATTGGTGTTTCGGCGTTATTAACATTATTAGCGATGAAGATATTACCTTTTGTGCCACATAGTTTGGCAGATTTGGAAGTCGATCCTAAATTTATGTAAATGCACCGTTAAGCAAATATCGGTAGTTCTGAATAAAGGTAAATTTTGTTCAGGGCTATCTAAATATTAACTTGACAAATAAAAAAAATATGCCTATTTATATTAATATAGTTTAGATAATTTTTGCATTAAATTTAGTTTAACTATGATGCTATAATTATTACAATTAATTAAAAATTACCTGAATATATTCATATTCTTGAGATAAATTTACTTTTAAAGAGATTAAAATAATGAAATCAAAAATATCACAAGCTTTTACCTTGACAGAACTGATGATTGTTATTACTATTGTGGGAATTATAGCAGCCATTGCCTATCCGGCATATACCAGTCAAATAATGAAAGCCCGTCGAATTGATGCAAAAGTATCACTGGTAGAATTAGCCCAATTGCAAACAAATTACCTTGCTGAATATAATATTTATACCGAAACTTTGGATAATAGTGGTACTACAGGTGATCCTGGTTTAAATATAGATAGGTACGGTTTTGAGAAAAAAGATTGCAGTAACAATTCAACTACTACTTTTCGTTCTAAAGATTGCTATTATGAATTATCAGTAGATACAACAACTTCTGGAAATGGTGGATTTATTATTAAAGCAACGGCGAAAGAAAATCAAACATCTGATACCAAATGTTCTTGGTTTACACTTAATGGAAAAAGTCAAAAAGATGCAACCAACGATGATTGCTGGTAAATAGCAACTAATGTTAGTGTTTTATTTTTGAGCATTCACTAACATTCTGCAAATAATTTTTTCTTATGGTTTATGAATCATTTTTCCAAGCTTATTTTTAATACTTTTATTTTTTTATATTGGATAATTTAATTCAAAATTTATAAAAAACTAATTTTTAATTAATAAATTAACTTTAATTTAAAATTATTAAACTTGACTTTAATATAATTAAATTAACCTTATAGCATTTTTATGTAATATGAATTTATGAAAAAATTTCTTAATTATCAAAAAAATAAGCTTAATACTTAAATTAATATTTAGACTTCAGTGTTATACTATTGTTTTGTTTAGGAACTTTTGTTTAAAATCTTATTTACTTGAATGGAGTTTAATTAATATGAAATGGTTTAATATGCCAATAAAATTATGGACTATTTGTTTTGGTTCAATCCTCATTATGTTGTTGAATGGCTGTACTCCGCCTACTCAACAGATAAATGAACCAATCGTACCGCAACAACTAATGACCCCTCCTGATTCGATGGCGACATATCATAAGGTTAAAGCAAATGAAACTTTATATACTATCGCTCAATATTATGGTCGTGATTACCAAGATGTTGCTTCATGGAATAATATTTCTCCTCCTTATGAAGTTGTGCAGGGTCAATTGTTAAGAATTGATGGACCTTCAGTATTACCATCTTTGCCAGAAGGTGGTATTCCAGTAGTTCAACCCTCAATATCTAATCCAACTTTACTTCCAAATAATGACCTAAATCCAACTGGAGATACACATATAGTACAGCCACAGGAAACGCTTTATGCAATTTCAAGGCAATATGAAGTACATTTTAGGGATTTGGCTGCTTGGAATAAAATTGAACCACCTTATATCTTGAGCGTAGGACAGGTATTAGTAGTTTCAGTTAATAATGGTGTTTCGCCTTCGACACCAAAAATGGTAAATCCAAAAGTAATTCCATCTTATACTGAGCCACAAGCTGATAAAAATTATCATGTTGTATTACGAGGAGATACCTTATATAGTATTTCTAGGCATTATGGTTATAGTGTTAGTGAAATAACTTCGTGGAATAATTTATCTAGTAACAGTTTATCTTTAGGACAAACATTACGGGTTAGTCCACCTAATGGAATGTCTGTTAATACACCAAGTGTAGTCGTACCCTCGGTTACAAATCCTATGCCTAGTAGTGGAACAAATCAGCATATAGTTGTAAAGGGTGATACTTTATATAATATCTCTAAACGTTATAATTGCACTGTTTCTGATTTAAGACAGTGGAATAATTTAACTTCAACAGATACTTTATCGTTGGGACAAACTTTACAAGTAGCTCCATCAAATGGGGTTAATAATGTAAATATTCCAGCTTCAACTGGTAATTATCATACAGTTGTCGCTGGAGATACAGTATATAGTATTGCTCGGCACTATCAACTTAGTCCAAAAGATATAATAAAATGGAATAGAATAGCCGAACCTTATGCTTTATCTATAGGACAACAAGTACAGTTGTTTCCAAATGGAACTAGTCAAATGAGGCAAAATAGTAGTTATTTGCAACAAGCTAGTTTAGGTTCAGACCATCACATTGTGCAAAGCCATGAAACATTAAGTAGTATTTCGAGAAAATACCAAGTTTCTACTGTAGATTTAGCCGATTGGAATGGTATTGGAAGTCCTTTTTCAGTTTATCCAGGGCAAAAAATCTTGGTTATACCACCAAGATAAATTTTCTAGTTTTTTTTAGTTCCTAAACAATGTTTTATAGCTATTTCCATTCAATATTTTATACGAGTGGGAATGGCTAGTTTTTAAGTAATCAAGCCTAAACAACCTTAATTCCCCTTCTGAATTCTTTCTTAAATAATTTGGCTCTTATGATATATCAATTCTTTACTTATTACAATTTAAAATCTTGGACTATTATCATTTTTATTGGCTTAATATCTTATGGTTGTGCCACTGAGCGTTATCGGTACAGTGATAAAGCTTATTCTAATAATTCAACTTATGTTATTAAAACTGGTGATACTCTTTCTTCCATTGCGAAACTTTATAATATTAATTACATAACACTTGCCAAGTTAAATAATATTTATCCACCTTATACAATTTATAAAGGTAATTCAATTCAAATTCCCATTAATTCTCAAACTCAAAAAAATTATCAACAGGCAAATAAATATGCAAAAGTTTCAGCAGTTAAATCCTTGCCCAATAACAATTTTAGCACCGCTAGAAGTGCATCAAATAATTTTTATACCGTAGCCAAAGGCGATACTTTATACAAAATTGCAAAAATGAATGGTAGCAATTATCGTCAACTAGCTAAGAATAATAATATTCCTCCTCCTTATGAAATAGCAGTTGGACAAAGATTACAATTAACGCCTACCTTTAGTTCACCCAAGCCTAATCAATTTGCTGCTTTAAAAGAAATGCAATATACTCCTATTTCTACTAAAGCAATGCCAAATTCAGTTTCTACCAAGCCAGTTATTTCACACATTGTTATGCCGGGCGATACTATTTATAGTGTTACTCAACGCTATGGTTATAAAACTGAGGATATTGCTAAATGGAATGGTTTAGAACCACCATATAGTTTATCTGTGGGACGAAGATTGCGAGTAGCTCCATTAAATATAAAATCAACTTCAGTGGTTTCTTCTTATAATACTAATACTAGGGCGACAAATACCAGTGCTAGTAGTTATACAGTGAATAAAGGTGATACTTTATATGCTATTTCCAAGCGTTTTGGTAGCAGTACCAATAGGTTGGCACAGCGAAATAATTTATCTCCGCCTTATACTTTAGTTGTTGGGCAACGATTAAATATTGCTACTTCGGCAATCAGTAATTCACAAAATCAGACTAGAGCTGTTTATACCACCACCGCTAATCATAATTCTGGTTATCATAGAGTGCGGGCTGGCGAAACACTTAGAACTATTGCCACTAATTACAGATACAGTATTTCACAACTAGCGGCTTGGAATAATTTATATCCACCTTATGCTTTATCAATTGGACAAGAGTTAAGGGTATATCCTCCAACTGGAATTCGTTTAGGACTATCTCGTTCAAATAATTCGCCGCACTCAATTAATCCACGACCAACTAGCTCTTATCATACTGTGGCTCGAGGTGAAACTTTGTATGCTATTTCTAAGCGTTATAGAAAAGCGGTGAATCAAATTATGCGTTGGAATAATCTCCGGTCGAGTGATATTTCAGTTGGACAACGTTTAAAAATAGCCAATTAAATCAATTTTATTTATTCCTTTTATAGGACAAATATGGCTATTGAACCTGAAGCAGTAGGTATTATTGGAGAGTTAGAGGCAAATGATTTATTAAATAGTAGTGAGCTAAATGACGAATTGGTTGAACTTAAAAATACTAATTCTAATAGTCAGGATTTAGACGCTACTCGTTTATATTTGCGGGAAATAAATGCGTCTCCATTATTGTCTGCTGAGGAAGAAATTGAATATGCGAAACGTATTCAACAGGGTGATAGTATTGCTCGCACTAAAATGATTGAAAGCAATTTACGGTTAGTGGTTAAAATAGCTTCTCGTTATAAAAATAGAGGGTTAGCTTTTCTTGATTTAATTGAAGAGGGTAATATTGGATTAATTCGTGCGGTTGAAAAGTTTGACCCAGATAAGGGGTTTCGTTTTTCCACTTATGCGATGTGGTGGATTAAGCAATCTATTGCGCGGGCGATTATGAACCAAGCACGGATAATTCGGTTGCCAATTCACGTGCTGAAAGAAATTAATATTTGTTTGCGTGCTATACGTTCTTTATCGCAGGAACTTTCTCATCAGCCAACTGTAGGGGAAATTGCACTGTCAATAGGAAAGTCGGTTGATGAAGTTAAAAAGGCGATGCAAATCAATGATAGGGTTACTTCTTCGATTAATAATCCTTGTATGAGCGATTCTGAAACTGCACTTATTAATACTATTCCAGATGATAATAATCCCGACCCTATGTTTTTATTAGAGGACTTTGAGTTATCGAAACAGCTTAATTTATGGTTAGCCAAACTTAATTATAAGCAACGTTTTGTAATTGTTAAACGCTTTGGTTTAGATAATGGTGAGGTATTGACTTTAGAAGAGATTGGGATTGAACTCAATTTAACTCGTGAACGTGTACGTCAAATCCAATTGGCGGCTTTAAAGGCTTTGAAGGAATTGTTGATTAAGGATGGAGTTTCTTTGGAGTTGTTGAATCATTTTAAATAGTTTTTGTAACCCGTTTTACTAGTTCAGGATGTTCTTCTAAAATTTCAGCCAATAAACTTTCTTAGAACTTACGCATTGACAAAAAATATATTCCCTCGTTCCCAACGTCCTCGTTGGGAATGCCTTCTAAGAAGCTCCGCTTCGTTATGATAACACAGAACGTTATGGAATGCATTCCTACGCTGGGGCAAGCAAGAAATATAATTATTTTGTTTCTTAACGGTAGAGGCGCACGGCGTGCGTCTGAACAGGAATCAAAAACTACTGGTAATGAACTAAAAAAACTGGTAGTCCTAAAATAGGTAGTGCTAAACCTGTTAGGTCTTTGATACCTGACATGTTTTTTGAGACCATCACTACTTTATTCAGGACTATCAATAACAAATTTTTGAGTCTATTACAAAATCTCTAAAACCAATCAATTTTGTAGCAAACTTAATAAAATTTTCAACTT
>JAGLFE010000223.1 GCA_023144675.1 Thiomargarita sp.
GACCTAACAGGTTTAGCACTACCCTTTTGTTATATCATCATTTACAACTTTATATTGCATCTGTTTTTCCGATAGTAAACGTTCACCTTGCATTATTTGCTTCACAGATAATTCATTAGTTAATATATCTCGACCTTCAATAGAGTCTTTATGACCTTGATTAGCGGCTAAAGATACCCACATATAAGCCAATACTACATCCTTTTCAATCCCTTTTCCTTCATAATAACTCATAGCTAAATTATTTTGTGCTTCAGCAAGTCCTTGTTCGGCTGCTTTACGAAACCAAAAAACTGCTTCTTTAAAATGTTGTTTAAAAGTACCGTCATAATGTAATTTACCTAAACCATTTTGGGCAGGTGCATAATTTTGCTTGGCGGCATGACGAAACCATTTTTCAACTTGTACAAATTGTTTCTTTCTATAATAAATAATTCCTAATTTATATTGTGCTTTGGCACTATCTTGTAAAGCAGCTTTTTGATACCAAGGTTTTGCATCATCAAATTGTTCAGCTTGGTAATAAAGTTCTCCTAAATAGTATTGGGCATCAATATGATTTTGTAAAGCGGCTTTTTTATACCATTGTTTAGCTTGAACTAAATCTTGTTTTTCACTGAGATAATAAATGCGGGCAATATTATATTGTGCATCAGGTAAATTTTGTTCTGCCGCTTTTTTAAACCAAATCATTGCTTGTGCGGAATCTTGTGCTATTCCTTTTCCAGCTAAAAACATAAAACCTAAATTATTTTGAGCAACTGCTAATCCCTTTTCAGCGGCTTTTTGATAACCAATAATAGCTAGTTTAAATTGCTCGTTTTGATAATAATCTTTGGCTTGTTTAAAAATTTCTGCGGCATCTTCTTCGGGAAAATAATTTTGCTCTATATTTTTATCCAGCGCAGTTTCTTTAACTGGATGAGTACAGCCTATAAAAAATAGAATCAAAAATAGAGGTAAAATTTGTTTTAATTGCATAAATTTAGTTTTTAAACACTAATTAAATTGTCTCAAAAATCTTAAATCATTTTCAAAAAATAAACGAATATCATTAACTCCATAATATAGCATAGCTAAACGTTCAACGCCCATTCCAAAAGCGAATCCTGTATATCTTTCACTATCAATATTAACGCTAGAAAATACATTTGGATGCACCATGCCACAGCCAAGCACTTCTAACCAGCCAGTTTGCTGGCAAACTCGACAGCCTTTTCCTCCGCAGGCAACACATTCTATATCTACTTCGGCGGAAGGTTCTGTAAAGGGGAAATAGGAAGGACGAAAACGTACTTTTAAATCACGTTCAAAAAATTGTTTGATAAAATCATCTAAAACGCCTTTTAAAGTCGCAAAACTTATATTTATATCAACCATTAATCCTTCAACTTGGTGAAACATTGGAGTATGTGTTAAATCAGAATCGCAACGATAAACTCGACCGGGGGCAATAATTTGCAGTGGCGGTTGTTGCTGTTCCATCATTCTAATTTGTACTGGCGAAGTATGAGTTCGCAATAAGGTATGGGCATCAAAGTAAAAAGTGTCATGCATGGCTCGGGCTGGATGATGAGACGGAATATTTAATGCTTCAAAATTGTGGTAATCATCTTCAATTTCAGGACCTTCTGTTATTTTGAAACCTATTTGTGCGAATAAACTGGTAATGCGTTGTAAAGTACGGGTAACAGGATGCAATCCACCCTTTGCTACACCTCGACCTGGCAAAGTAACATCAATTTTTTCCTGTTCTAATCTAATTTCTAAAATTTTAGCTGTTAGAATATTACCACGGACTTCAATAGCTTCTAATAAGGTTCTTTTGGCTTCATTAATTTTTTGTCCAGCTTGAGGACGTTCTTCAGGAGTTAATTTACCTAGTTGTTTTAATTGGGCTGTTAATTGCCCTTTTTTACCTAAAAAATGTACACGTACTTGATCTAAAGTTGCTAAATCAGATGCGTTTTGAATTTCTTGTTGTGCTGTGGTAATAAGTTCAGTAAGTGCTTGCATATTTGTTGTCTAAGTTATAAATTTTAAATTAATTTTGGATTCAAATTAGCCTACTCCAACTGAAACAATGACTAAAAAAATGAATAATCCTGCCAACGTTCCCATAATAAAACCACTAGCAAGACCGCCAAGTGTTGCCATAATAGACCATTGAGAAATAATACCTAATCGAAGTGCGCCTAAAACAGCACCAACTATCGCTGGGTAAATAATAATGCCTCGTTGTTTTTTAAATGCCACTATTAATACAGTAAGAGATAGAATAACACCGCCCCATAAAGCGTATTTGTTTTTTTGATATTTTAAAATATAAGAACGTAAAGCCGCATTTTGTTTTTCCTTTTCTCTACGCTCAAAATTTAAATCACCGATTTGTATAAATACGATATTATCAGGGTTAATTGCTAAATGTGGATTGTCATCAACTTTGTAATTGATATAACGTCCTTCATAACCTTTTACTTTAGCTGTTTCAATTAATTCAAATTGTTCTTTCAGCGTCCATTCTCTAGTACCGCTATGCCCTAAATTAATTAATTCCCGTTCTTGTTCCCAGGCGACATCAAGGGCTTGTTGTTTATATTCTCGCATTTTATCTTCTTGGGAAGTACAAGATAATAAAATATTAGTAAATATAAATATCAAGCAAAACAGGATTGATTTTTCAAAATATACTTTCATTCTATTAATAAAATATATAGGATTAAAAATAATTTTAATTTAAGTTGGTTTTTTGTTAAAAAATATATATTATCATAAAAATATTTATATTAAATATAATTTATATTTTGTAAACTCATGTATTAATTTTGAGACAAAAAAATCACTTCAACATCATCCAAATTTAAGTTTTTAAAATCCTTGTCTAAGGTTACTAATTTCAAGTTATAATATTTTGCAATGCTGTATTGATAAGCATCATCAAAATCTAAATTTAATGATTGTGCTATTGTATTCATTTGTTCATAATTACTTTTAGGCAAAGTTAATATATCAATATGGGATAACATATCTTGAGTAAATCGATTAAACAACTCTGGTTTCTTTTTTCTGAATGTAACTACACCAATAGAATGCAAAGTAAAATCGCTAATACAAATATTAGTAAAGTTATCAGCAATAAATTGTTTACACAAGGTACATTGTTCTTGCTCAAGTAAAATTTCAAGAAAAACATTGGTATCAATTAACATTAACGCCACTCCAAAGATTTTTTTTGAAGGGAAACACTATCATATTCTGATTTTATTTCAGATAAGCCACCTTCCCAATTGAAAGTAGGTATTGTTTTTGGTAGTTCTTGAGGGTGTTGTTTTAATAAAAAATCGAGATATGCTACTAATGCCGGCATTAATTCTTTGGGTAAATGATTAATTTTTTGATAAATTTCGTTATTTGTCATATTAATATCCAGGTTATATCTGTATTTTGGAAAATATTTATTTAGCTTATCAAGTTCTGAACTATATTTTAAAGATGAACAGGATTAATGAGATATCTTGCCTAAATAAATTTTTACTTTATATTTAAATTATTTACAAAAATAGATAAAATAGTAATTGCTCACTCCCCTTGTCTGAACTATGATTCTTTTGATTTGTATGATTGGCTTTGATTTTATACTTTGTTGATTAATTGTAACTACCTACCAATTAAAGCTTTAAAGGCTAATTAAGAGTTAAAATTTTGGTAGTCCTGAATAAAGTAGTGATGGTCTCAAAAAACTTGTCAGGTATCAAAGACC
>JAGLFE010000224.1 GCA_023144675.1 Thiomargarita sp.
AGCCTTTATGCTACCTTAGTTTTTTAAGTTTAAAACTGTCCGAAGTATTGATCAATGGGAAAAGCAGTTTAACAAAGCTGAAGAAATTCTACAACACGCCCCCAATTATTTGAAAACAGCTTGGGTCAAAAACATTTTTTTTAATTTAGTTAAGTAATAATTTTATTATAGTTTAAAATAGTTTTTTAATAAATTTTAATTATTTGGGTGAAAATAACCAAAAGGGGTTTTAATAAATGAAAATATGTTTTCCAGTTGGATCAAATGAAGGGTTAGAAAGTGAGGTTTATGATCATTTCGGCTCGGCACCTCTTTTTATAGTTTTTGATACCGAAGAGAAATCAATTGATGCAATTAATAATCAAGATTTAGGTCATGCACATGGTATGTGTACTCCTTTAAAAGCTTTAGACGGAAAAGAAGTTGATGCGATTGTTGTTGGTGGCATTGGTGCAGGTGCAATAAGTAAACTTAATAATATGGGTATTAAGGTATATAGAGCAATAAAAGGAAGTGTTCAAGCAAACATTGAACTTTTTGAAAACAATGCAATGTCGGAAATTTCAATGGAACATGCCTGTAGTGGACATGGACATGGTCATGGTGGCGGCTGCGCTCATTAATAAATAGAACTTATATATTGGTAATATAATTTGTGGTTTAATAATTTAATATAGCATTGTTGTACAAACAGCGATAAGTTATTTAAAAAAACAAATTTAAGATATAACTAATTGATTATTAAGTATAATTTAACAATTATGTTTTATATTGCCAATATATTTGCTTATTTATTAAATGATAAAATTATTGTAAAAACTTACATTGAGTGGGTTATAATAAATTTATATCGTAAATAATTTTTATATGATTTTTCTGATATTTTATACCTGTTAAATATAAGTTAAAATAGGAATATAGCTTTTAAACTAAAATAATAAAGTATTAATCCAATGGATAAATTACTCAGTATAGATTTAGCCAAAAAAATTTTTTATGGCAGCATATTATTATCTTCATTTATTTTTCTAATTCTCTCCACACATACCTTGCTGACGTTATCTAAACTTGAACATCATAAAAATTTAACACCTCAAGTTGTTTTGGGTAAACGTGTTTGGGAAAAATACCATTGTGTTGGTTGTCATACTTTATTGGGTGAAGGTTCTTATTATGCACCTGAATTATCTAATGTTTATCAGCGTAGAGGAGAAGTTTTTATTAAACATTGGATAAAATCCATGCCAATTAATTTACCTAATCGAAGGAAAATGCCACAATTATATTTAACTGATGAAGAATTAGAGGCATTAATTGCATTCCTAAAATGGACTTCCGAAATTAACACCTCAAATTGGCCACCTAATTTACAAGGTTAAAAAATTATGCAATATTTATCTCAAGCGGTTGCTAAACCTTATTTTATTGCTGCAATTGTGATATTTGTGGTGCAAATTGTATTTGGACTAATTGCTGGCTTACAATATATCATTGGTAATTTCTTGTTGGTAGTTTTGCCTTTTAATATAACACGGGTTATACATATTGACTTGTTAATTATATGGCTACTATTTGGTTTTATGGGATCTGCATATTATATCGTACCAGATGAAGCTAAAAGAGAATTGCACGATATTAAATTAGCTATTATTTTATTTTGGATATTGGTTGTAACTACGGTTTTAATGGTAGCTTCTTACTTATTTTTTTCTTATGCCACTTTGAATAATTTAACTGGTAATAATTGGTTTCCAACCATGGGACGGGAGTTTATAGGACAACCTATTTTTATTAAACTTGGTATTATGGTAGTTATAGCGGGATTTGTATATAATATTGGAATGACGATATGGAAAAGTCAAAAAACTATTATTAATTTAGCTTTATTCATCGGTTTTGCCAGCAGTATTATTTTTTACCTATTTAGCTTATATAGCTCTGACAATGTGGTCATCGAAAAATATTTTAATGCTTGGGTTATACATCTATGGTTTGAATGTTCATGGGAACTTATTATGGTTGCCATACTTGCTTTTATCATGCAGAAATTGACTGGCAGTTGTAACCATGAAAAAATGGAAAAGTGGCTATATATTATTATGGCGATTATTGTAATGAGTGGAATAATTGGAACAGGGCATCGTTATTTTTGGATTGGGGCTCCCAGTTATTGGCAATGGATAGGCTCAATTTTCTCAGTTTTAGAACCGCTACCATTTTTTATTCTAACCGTTATGGTATTTAACATGATTCATTACCGTTGCAACTCGCATACTAATAAAGCAGCTACTTTATGGGTAGTTGGAACGGTTGTTGTTACCTTTTTAGGGGCTGGAGTATTAGGATTTATACACGCCTTAGCTCCAATTAATTATTACACCCATGGAACTCAAATTACTGCTGCCCATAGTCATCTATCATTTTATGGGGCTTACGTAATGCTAGTTTTAAGTATGATTTCCTACGCTATGCCAATATTACAGAGTAAGATTTACGCAAATAGTACTCATTCTCAAATTTGGGAAATGTGGTCATTTTGGTTAATGACAGCTTCAATGGTATTTATTGCTCTATTTTTAATGGCTGCAGGTATTTTACAAGTTTATTTACAACGTGCTAGTGAAACCCCGCTTCCTTTTCTAGTAATTCAAGAAAAAATATATTTATTTTACTGGCTACGAGAATTAGCTGGATTTATATTTTTAATTGGTTTAATTATTTATATTGTCAACTTCTTTGTAGAAGAAAAAAATAGTGATCAATAATTATACTATGTAGGTTTAGTGAAGCGTAACTCGACAGATGTAACATTGTTAATATCCATTAAAAGGGATTGCTGAAAAATAATTTCTTTTTCAAGTAGTCCTGAATAAAGTAGTGATGGTCTCAAAAAACCT
>JAGLFE010000225.1 GCA_023144675.1 Thiomargarita sp.
GAAGATTATCATCAAGATTATTATCAAAAAAATCCAGTGCGCTATAAATTGTATCGTTATAATTCAGGGCGAGATCAGTTTTTAACCCAGGTTTGGCAAGATGATTTAGAATTAAAAAAACCTCAACAATATAATAAACCTGCTGCCGATAAATTACAACAACAACTTACGGATTTACAATATCAAGTTACTCAACATGATACAACCGAACGTCCTTTTCAAAACAAATATTGGGATAATAAGCAGGCGGGAATTTATGTTGATATTGTGAGTGGTGAACCATTATTTTCCTCATTAGATAAATTCGATTCAGGCACTGGTTGGCCTAGTTTTACTCTCCCACTTGATGAACATTATATTATTGAAAAGCAAGATTTTAATTCAGCGCATCCACGCACTGAAGTCCGCAGCCAATATGCTAATTCACACCTTGGACACGTGTTTCCTGATGGACCAACAGGATTACGTTATTGTATTAATTCCGCTGCCTTACGCTTTATTCCAAAAGCAGAATTAGCTGCCCAAGATTATGAACGATTTCTGCCTTTATTTGAGGAATAATAAATATGCAAGTGCGTTATATAGATATTATTCGTGAAGGGCTGTGGATTAATAATCCAGGATTAGTTCAATTATTGGGATTATGTCCGTTGTTGGCGGTTACTGGAACCTTAATTAATGGCTTGGGATTGGGAATTGCTACCACTTTAATTTTAATTGCTTCCAATACCACCGTTTCCCTAATTCGGAATATTGTACCAACGGATATTCGTTTACCAGTTTTTGTGTTGGTAATAGCTTCTTTTGTAACGGCAGTTGAGATGTTGGTTAAAGCATTTTACTACGATTTATATCTTTCATTGGGCATTTTTATTCCCTTAATAGTTACTAATTGTATAGTTATTGGTAGAGCGGAAGCTTTTGCTTCTAAACAACCCATGGATAAAGCTTTTTTAGATGGTTTAATGATGGGCATAGGTTTTACTTTGGCACTAACTTTGTTAGGCGGAATACGTGAATTATTAGGACACGGAACTTTATTTATCCAAGCAGATTTAATGTTTGGGCAAACAGCACAGTGGATGACTATTACTTTGTTTGAAAATTATCGTGGATTTTTATTGGCTATTTTACCACCTGGAGCTTTTTTTGGTTTAGGTTTATTAATTGCATTTAAAAATTTTATGGATAAACAAATTTAAAAACATCAAAATTATACTTCAATTAATAGGTAGTCTTAAATAAAGTAGTGAT
>JAGLFE010000226.1 GCA_023144675.1 Thiomargarita sp.
TTCTTGGTAGATAGTTACAATAAAACTTAATAATATTTCAGGTTTTGTATGGAAAAGCTAAATTAATTTGATAAATTGTACCCACTTCCTTAATATTAAAACTGGCGGCTTCGTTAAAAAATACTGATAAACGTTGACGTATATTATCTTGTGCAATATGTTGCCCTTGATGTTTAGGCTCAATATTAATTAATGGATTTTCAATAATTAATCGAATTTGTTTTCCATCAAATTGTCCTCTGATATTGATTATGCCACCTTTAGCCAAAGGTTGAATACCATAATAAACTGCATTTTCTATTAACGGTTGCAAACTCAAAGAAGGTAATAAAGCATCTGCTGGCACCGCTTTTATATTCCAAGCAACTTGCAATCGTTCACCTAAGCGCAATGATTCAATATGCAAATATTGTTGACATAATATAACTTCTTCATTAAAAGTAACACCAATTTCTCGATTTTCTAAACTAACTCGAAATAAGTCAGCAAAATCTAATAAAGCTTGTTCGGCTTTGTCAGGTTGAATCCGAATTAAACTAGCAATAGTATTCATGGTGTTAAATAAAAAATGGGGACGAATACGAGCTTGTAAAGCTTGCGCTTGAGCATTAGCACAGGCTTCGGTTTCTTGTTTCCAACTATATTGAATATAAAAATAACGTAACATAATCATACTAATAATTGCGCTGATAATAATATTACGTAATATAAACCATTGATGTTTAATAGCTTGATGGTAAAGTGATATATCCATGTTAAGAAACGATAAAATTTCACTAATAACTAAAGTCATTAATAAAATTATAATGTAATTGAGTATTGCAACTTGCTTTGATATCCAGCCACTATAGTAAAAATAGCCTAAAATCAATGCACTGATTAAAGCGGTAATAATAAAATTTCTAAGTAAAAAAATATGGTGATGAAAACTCCATTTTATGGTGGTGGATGAAATATATTCTCTTATTCCCCAAGCAAACTCACTAATGCTATAAATGACGATTAAAATAATTAAATAAGTAATTAAGCCAGTAATAAAATTATTTTCTAATTTACATAATTGACGGCGGATTAAACACAATAACCATATACTAACTAAAGTAACCCATTGCATGAATAAAGACAGCATGGCTAAATGCCCTAAAAACTCTGCTTGTATATAATTCCAGCCATAACTAATTCTAGTTAAAGGAGCTAAAGCTAATATAAAAGCAAATAATTCAGTAACTATTACTACTAAAAATAAAATATAACCATCACAAAAATCTGGTAAAAAACAACTTTTATCATTTTTAATAATTTGAGCCTTATTCATTACTAATTTTTTAATTAAACAATTCTAATCAATTTCTATTGTAATAGTATGTTGAACTAACCAATGATTAATTGCTTTTAAATCGTCTTCATTTAAAGAACCAGAAGCTTGCTTCAAATGCAAAGTAGATAAGATATAATTATAACGAGTACTTGCATAATCACGTTGTACCCGTAATAAATCTCGTTGGGCATTTACAACATCTACTGAAGTACGTGTTCCTAATTCAAATCCAGTTTGAGTTGCTTTTAACGCCGTTTTTGATGAAATAAGAGCTTGTTTTAAGGCTTTTACTCGGCTTACATTAGACAATAAATTTAAAAAAGCTTGACGAGTTTGCGATTGTACTGAACGATGCTGTTGTTCCAATTTATCAATAGTTTGCATTTGTCTAATTTTAGCTTCTCGAGTACGTGAACGAATCGCTCCTCCCTCATATAGCGGATAATTTAATTGAATAGCGATACTATTAGAAATACTTCTATCACCTAAAGGATTTTCATCACCTCGAAGAGCATCGTTATAGCGATGATTAGCTACCAAGTCAATCGTGGGTAAATTAGCCGCACGTTGTTTCTCAATTTCTTGTCGAGCGGTTTCTATATTATATTGCATTGCTCGAACTTGAGGATTTTGCACTAAAGCAAATTTCGTCCAGGTTTCTAAATCTACTGGTTCTGGACTTAATAATGGCATATATTCACTCAAAGTAGCTAATATTTTATGATAATTACCAGTTATTTCTCGCAATATTTCATAAGCATTATCTAATTCATTTTGCGCTTGTATTTCATCAGCTACCGCTAAATCATAACTGGCTTGCGCCTCTTGTACTCCTGTAATGGCATTTAAACCAACATCAAAACGCTGTTGGGCTTCATCTCTTTGACGATTAAAAGCCTCCTTAGCACTTTTAGTAAATTGAAGATTATCATAAGCTGCCAAAATGGCAAAGTAACTGGTTGCCAATCGTCCTATCAATTCTTGTTTAACACCTTCATATATTGCTTCCGCCTGCTTTACTTGAATATTTACCTGTTTTTGCTGAATATTTAAGGTTTTTCTATATAAAGCATAATTAAGCGAAATATTATAACCAACTCCAGTATCTTCACGATTACCAGCAAACATACCCTCATCGTTACGCCAATTTTCAGTTACATTTGCGCCTAAATTTATTTGGGGTAATAATGGAGCTTGTACCTGTGCTTTTTTTTCTAAAGCTACTAAATAATCAGAATAAGCGATTTTTAATTTTGGATCATTTTGTTCAGCTAATTGATAAAGTTCTAGAAGTGTTTCTGCGTATAAAGGTAAGCAAAATAAGTAGATAAATAATGCTAATATATTGGCATATTTAGACATAATAAAATTAAGAATTTTGTTTAGTTAAATAATAGCTCTTTTGAAATAGAGCGATAATGCAAACAGGTATAATTTAAACTTAGCAATGAGGATTTTATAAAATCAAAAACTTAAATGATATAAATTTTAGAAGGTTATTTAATCCTAATGTTGTAAAGTGGATAAAAACTAGAAGTTACCCACCAACTTAAATAAGTTTAATTTACAATGAAAATGCTTCAAATTGATTTGTTCCAATCAAGGACGGGATTGAGGTTTCAAATAAAACATCCTCATCAAATTGTTCTGCACTAATATTACGAATTAATTTAGCTTGCATAGCTGGTTCTCTTCCAACAATTGCAAATATACAACCACCTGTATTTAACTGCTTTAGAAAACTAGCATCTAAACTAGGTACTGAGGCTGTCAACACAATAACATCATATTTAGTATCTGTATTCCAGCCTTGAATAGCGTCGCCGACACTTAGAGAAACATTATCGATACTAAGATTAGTTAAATTTTTCTCAGCGGTCTTAACTAAATCTTCAAAAATATCCACACTATCAACATGTTGCGACAATTTAGCTAATAACGCAGTTAAATAACCACTACCAGTTCCAATTTCTAATACCTTATCATTACGATGTAGCATTAAAGCTTGTAATAAACGTGCTTCAATTTTTGGATTCATCATTACTTGATCATGTCCAAGCGGAATATTAATATCGGCAAAGGCTAAATCATAATAATCCTGTGGCACAAATTTTTCTCTTGACACTTCAGCAATTAAATTAATTACTTTTTGATCAAACACTTCCCAAGGCTGGATTTGTTGTTTAATCATATTAGAACGAAATTTTTCAACATCAAAGAATTTAGACATAATTTTAATTCCTATTTATATATATTAAGCAATTGTTTTATGATTGCTCTGTATTAATAATACAACTAATTGATTTTTTTTTTAATTATTTAATTAAGAAATACGCTAAAAGATGTAGGATGCTACTGAGTAACGAAGTGCATCAATCATATTAAAGCAATATTTTAACTCTTAATTAGCATTTAAAGTTTAGTTGGTAGATAATTACTAATTAATAAACTGTCTAATATCAGTAAAATGTCCAGTAATTGCAGCTGCTGCCGCCATTTCAGGACTAACTAAATGAGTACGTCCATCTTTTCCCTGCCGCCCTTCAAAATTACGATTTGATGTTGAAGCACAACGTTCACCAGCTTCTAAACGATCAGCATTCATTGCTAAACACATAGAACAACCTGGAAGTCGCCATTCAAACCCAGCTTCTATAAAAATCTTATCTAAACCTTCTTGTTCTGCTTGCCTTTTTACCGAACCAGAACCGGGAACAACCAAAGCTTGTTTAATAGTAGAAGCAACTTTACGACCTTGAACAACTTTAGCCGCAGTACGTAAATCTTCAATCCGTCCATTAGTACAAGAACCAATAAATATTTTATCTAATTGAATTTCACTAATAAGCTTATTAGCCTCTAATCCCATATAATTTAAAGCACGAACTATAGCTTCTGCTTTTGTTGAATCAGTTATATCACCAGGATTGGGTATTTTAGAATCTACAGATATTACCATTTCAGGAGAAGTTCCCCAAGTAATTTGAGGTTTTATATCCTTAACCTTAATATGAATAACTTGCTCAAATTTAGCATTATTATCAGTTTTTAACTTCAGCCAATTTTTTTCAGCAATTGCCAAATTATCCTTACTAATTAATAAATTATGCTTGCGTATATATTCAATAGTTTTATCATCTACTGCCACAAAACCCGCTCGCGCTCCAGCTTCAATTGCCATATTACAAACTGTCATACGCCCCTCAATTGATAAAGCTTGAATAGCTGTGCCGCCAAATTCAATCGCATAACCTGTACCACCAGCTGTACCTATTTGACCAATAATATATAAAATAATATCTTTAGCTGTTACCCCTTGCTCTATTTCACCATCAACACTAATGAGCATATTTTTGGATTTTTTCTGAATTAAACATTGAGTTGCCAATACATGTTCTACTTCAGAAGTACCGATTCCAAAAGCCAAAGCACCTAATGCTCCATGGGTTGAAGTGTGAGAATCACCACAAACAATAGTTATACCAGGTAAAGTAATTCCTAATTCTGGACCGATTACATGCACAATTCCTTGTTTTGGATCATTCATTGCAAATTCTTTAATTCCATTATCCTGACAATTTTTATCTAAAGTTTCAACTTGTAACCGCGATATTGGATCAGGAATTTCTTCAACACTATTACAAATAGTTGTGGGTACATTATGATCAGGTACAGCGAAATTAGCTTGCACTCGCCAAGGAACACGATTAGCTAAACGTAATCCTTCAAAAGCCTGTGGAGAAGTTACCTCATGAATAAGTTGCCGGTCAATATAAAGCAAACTTGCTCCATCTTCCTCTACCCTTACAACATGGGCATCCCATAATTTATCATAAAGTGTTTTTGCTATCATAACTTGTTTTTCTTCTTAAAAAGGAATTTATAATTAATTCTATAGTATTTTGACTAATATTTAAGTGATATTTAATATATCAAAAGAAAAATTTATGTTTATATTTAAATAATGTATATATATATTATATCTTAAAATATTATTTTTGTCAATTACAATTAACTGGAATAGTTTCAATAATTAAATAGTATTTAATGCTATTACCTATGAATTAGCTAAATAATAAAATATTTTTTTATTAAAATAAAATATTTAAAAAAATAAAAAAATTTGTTTTTTTTTACAAATAAGGATATAATGTCGAAATTAGTTTTTGAATAAAGAATTATTAATTTAAATATTCATTAGTCTTAGGAGAGATGGCCGAGCGGTTGAAGGCGCTCCCCTGCTAAGGGAGTATACGGTTTATAGCCGTATCGAGGGTTCGAATCCCTCTTTCTCCGCCAAATGTTAATATTGCGCCCGTAGCTCAGTTTGGATAGAGTACCTGGCTACGAACTAGGGGGTCGGGAGTTCGAATCTCTCCGGGCGCGTAATTGAATATTTTAATTAATTATATAAGAATATTTAGGAGTGTTTTAAATCAGTTTCAAAAATAGTTATGACAACGATTAACCAATTGGTAAGAAAACCACGTAAACGGCTACAAACTAAAAGTACAACACCAGCCCTAGAAAGCTGTCCGCAAAAGCGTGGAGTTTGTACTCGTGTTTACACTACGACACCTAAAAAACCAAACTCTGCTATGCGTAAGGTAGCACGTGTACGTCTTACTAATGGGATGGAAGTAACTACCTATATTGGTGGTGAAGGGCATAATTTACAGGAACACTCTGTTGTATTAATCCGAGGTGGACGTGTAAAAGACCTTCCAGGGGTTCGTTATCATACCGTACGTGGTTCTTTAGATACGTCTGGTGTTAATGAAAGACATCAAGGTCGTTCTAAATATGGTGCAAAAAAACCTAAGAGTTAGATAATAAATAATTTACTGGATTTTCATTAAAAATGCCAAGAAAAAGAATAATTGCTAAGCGTGTTACTTTGCCAGATCCAAAATATGGAGATGAAACAGTTGCCAAATTTATTAATATGGTAATGAAAAATGGTAAAAAGTCAGTAGCAGAACGGATTGTATATGGTGCTTTAGAGCGTGTTGCTGAAAAGAAAAATGTCGAAGCATTGGAAATTTTCGATGAGGCATTAGAAAATGTTAGACCTATAGTGGAAGTTAAATCTAGGCGTGTAGGTGGCTCAACATATCAAGTACCTGTAGAAGTACGATCAGCTCGTAGAACAACTTTAGCAATGCGCTGGTTAGTAGATTCTTCACGTAAAAGAGGTGAGAAATCTATGGGGCTTCGTTTAGCTGGTGAAATTCTTGATGCTTATGAAAAGAAGGGAACAGCTATAAAAAAACGAGAGGATGTTCACCGTATGGCAGAAGCAAATAAAGCATTTTCGCATTTTCGTTGGTAAATCTAGTTTATAGATAATTAAAATAAATTTAAAACAAATAAAACAGCTAATTAATTTAAAGTAATATATGTATGGCACGTAAAACACCCATTGAGCGCTATCGTAATATAGGTATTATGGCGCACATTGATGCGGGTAAAACAACAGCAACTGAACGTATTCTCTATTATACTGGTATTTCACATAAAATTGGTGAAGTTCATGATGGAGCAGCAGTAATGGATTGGATGCCACAAGAGCAAGAAAGAGGCATTACAATTACATCCGCTGCAACTACGTGTTTTTGGACGGGAATGGCACAACAATATCCCGAATATCGCATTAATATTATTGATACGCCTGGACACGTTGATTTTACTATTGAAGTAGAACGTTCTTTACGTGTGCTTGATGGAGCTTGTGCTGTATTTTGTGCAGTTGGTGGAGTTGAACCGCAATCAGAAACAGTTTGGAGACAAGCTAATAAATATAAAGTTCCACGCCTTGCATTTGTCAATAAAATGGATAGAGCTGGAGCAGATTTTTTACGTGTTGTTTCTCAAATTAATAAACGTCTAGCAGCAACAACTGCCGTTTTGCAATTACCAATAGGTGCGGAAGAAAATTTTGAAGGTGTTATTGACCTTGTCAAAATGAAGGCAATTCATTGGAATGAGGATACAACTGGAATTAAATTTTCTGAGAATGATATTCCAGACGAGTTACAAGCAAAAGCAGAAGAATGGCGAGAAAAGTTAGTTGAAGTAGCGGCAGAAGCAAATGATACCTTAATGGAGAAATATCTCGAAGAAGGTGAATTATCAATTGATGAAATAAATTCGGGTATTCGTTTGCGTACTTTAGCAAATGAAATTATACCAGTTTTATGTGGTTCTGCTTTTAAAAATAAAGGAATCCAATCCCTGTTAGATGCAGTAGTTGAATATTTACCTTCTCCAGTTGATGTACCTCCTATCCGAGGAACATTAAGTGATGCTCAAAAAACTGAAGCAACAAGAGCTCCAAGTGATGAAGAGCCTTTTTCAGCTCTTGCTTTTAAAATAGCTAATGACCCATATATGGGTACTTTAACGTTCTTTAGAGTATATTCAGGTGTATTAGCAGCAGGAGAAACAGTATATAATCCAAATAAAAATAAAAAAGAACGGCTTGGTCGTATTTTGCAAATGCACGCTAATTCTAGAGAAGAAATTAGTGAAGTACGAGCAGGAGATATTGCAGCAGTAGTTGGTTTAAAACATGTAACCACAGGTGAAACTTTATGTGATAAAGATCATTTGATCACATTAGAAAAAATGGAGTTTCCAAAACCTGTAATCTCAGTTGCGATTGAACCTAAAACCCAAGCTGATCAAGAAAAAATGGGAGTTTCTTTATCTAAATTAGGTGCTGAAGACCCCTCATTTAAAATGCGTACTGATGAAGAATCAGGGCAAACTATTATTTCTGGAATGGGCGAATTACATTTAGATATTATTATAGATCGCCTACGTAGGGAATTTAATGTTGAAACAAATGTTGGTGCCCCTCAAGTTGCTTATAGAGAAACTATTCGCAAATCTGTTGAAGTAGAAGGAAAATTTATACGTCAATCAGGTGGACGTGGTCAATATGGTCATGTTTGGATAAGATTAGAACCACTTGAATCTGCAGCTGGTTATAAATTTATAAACGAAATTACAGGTGGTGTTATACCTAAAGAATATATTCCTGCAATAGATAAGGGCATACATGATGCTATGCAAGATGGTGTTTTAGCAGGCTATCCAGTTGTTGATGTTCAAGTTGCTTTATATGATGGTTCTTTTCATGAAGTTGATTCAAATGAAATGGCTTTCAAGATTGCTGGTTCTCAAGCCTTTAAAAAAGGAGTTAAAAAAGCATCTCCAGTTCTATTAGAACCAATTATGTCAGTTGAGATTGTTACACCAGAAGAATATATGGGCGATGTAATGGGTGATTTGAATCGTCGTCGTGGTATTTTGCAAGGTATGGATGATTTGCCCACAGGTAAAGTTATTCAAGCTGAAGTACCTCTTGGTGAAATGTTTGGCTATGCAACTGATTTGCGTTCTCAAACTCAAGGGCGTGCAAGTTATACTATGCAATTTACTAAATATAACGAAATACCAAACAATATAGCTGAGACTATTATTAAGAAAAATCAATAAATAGTTTTAAGGTGTATTATACTGAATAATTTTAACTAATCTGAAAATGAACTAAAATGTCTAAAGCAAAATTTGAACGTAATAAACCTCACATTAATGTAGGTACAATAGGTCATGTTGATCATGGAAAAACAACTTTAACTGCAGCATTGACAAAATTAGCCAGTGATGAATTTAAAGCTTATGATCAAATAGATAATGCACCAGAAGAAAAAGCTCGTGGTATTACTATTGCAACCGCTCATGTAGAATATCAATCTGACACTAGGCATTATGCACACGTTGATTGCCCAGGTCATGCTGATTATATTAAAAATATGATAACTGGTGCTGCACAGATGGATGGAGCTATTCTAGTTGTATCTGCTGCCGATGGTCCTATGCCTCAAACTCGCGAACATATTTTATTAGCACGTCAAGTAGGTGTGCCTTATATTATTGTTTATATGAATAAGGCTGATATGGTTGATGATGATGAGTTATTAGAATTAGTAGAATTAGAAATACGTGAACTTTTAGATAGTTATGAATTTCCTGGTGATGATACTCCTATTATTATTGGTTCAGCATTAAAAGCTTTAGAAGGAGATGAATCTGATATTGGTTTACCATCTGTCAGCAAATTAATAGCTGCTTTGGATGATTACATTCCCGAACCAAAACGTGATATTGATCAAAGCTTTTTAATGCCGATTGAAGATGTATTTTCAATTTCAGGACGTGGAACAGTTGTAACTGGACGTATAGATCGCGGTAAAGTTAAAGTTGGTGAAGAAATAGAAATAATTGGTATTAAAGAAACAGAAAAGACTACTTGTACTGGTGTCGAAATGTTTCGTAAATTGTTAGATGAAGGTGTAGCAGGCGATAATGTTGGTGTATTATTACGTGGTGTAAAAAGAACTGATGTTGAACGTGGGCAAGTATTAGCAAAACCAGGAACAATTACT
The DNA here is from genome assembly GCA_023144675.1 of Thiomargarita sp. Lineage (GTDB taxonomy): Bacteria > Pseudomonadota > Gammaproteobacteria > Beggiatoales > Beggiatoaceae > JAGLFE01. The sequence continues at coordinate 9,772 of JAGLFE010000226.1, forward strand.
CCTCATACTCATTTTGAATGTGAAGTTTATGTATTAGGTAAGGATGAAGGCGGTCGTCATACACCATTTTTCCAAGGATATCGTCCTCAATTCTATTTTCGCACAACAGATGTAACTGGAGCTTGCAAATTGCCTGAAGGTATTGAAATGGTTATGCCAGGTGATAATGTAAAAATGGAAGTTAATTTAATCGCACCTATTGCTATGGAAGATGGCTTACGGTTTGCTATTCGTGAAGGTGGTCGAACAGTTGGTGCTGGTGTTGTTACTAAAATTATTAAATAAAATAAGAATTGCTGAAACTTTTAAACTTTTAAACTTCAGCATTTTTTAAAATGCAACAATTGGGGAAATTTTGTGGATAACCAAAGAATTCGTATTCGCTTAAAAGCTTTTGATCATAAATTATTAGATCAATCCGCACGGGAAATTGTAGAAACTGCAAAACGTACTGGTGCACATTTACGCGGGCCTATTCCCTTACCAACTAAAAAAGAAAAATTTACTATACTTATTTCTCCACATGTAAATAAGGATGCTCGTGATCAATATGAGATTCGCACTCATAAACGCCTATTAGATATTATTGATCCAACAGATAAAACTGTTGATTCATTAATGAAATTAGATTTGGCAGCTGGTGTAGATGTGCAAATTAAACTAAATTAATTTTTTAAGTGTTAGATTAGGATAAAAGGTATTAAAATAATGGCTGTTGGAATTGTTGGTCAGAAAAAGGGAATGACACGTGTTTTTACAGAACAAGGAGATTCCATTCCTGTTAGTGTTGTAATTGCTACGCCTAATAAGGTTGTCCAGCGAAAAACAGTTAAAAAGGAAGGTTACAATTCCATTCAGGTTGCTTATGGAAAAACTTATTCAAGTAGAAAAAATAAACCTGAAACTGGACATTTAGCAAAAATAGGTTTAGAAGCAGGGTATCGTCTTTGCGAATTTCGTTTAAACGAACAAGCTTTAGCAGAAATAAAAGATGAAGTTAAGGTTGATATTTTTTCTCCAGGGCAAAAAATAGATGCAACTGCTATTACAAAAGGTAAAGGTTTTACTGGTACAGTAAAGCGTTATGGATTTAGTATGCAAGATGCAACTCATGGTAATTCTTTAGCGCATCGGGCAGCAGGTTCTATTGGACAAAATCAAACACCAGGAAGAGTGTTTAAAGGTAAAAAAATGGCAGGACAAAAAGGTAATGTCCGTTGTACAATCCAGAATCTTGAAATTATTAGAGTAAATGTAGATAAAAATTTATTGCTTATTAAAGGTGCAATACCAGGTCCAACAGGTGGAACTGTTATTATTAAACCTGCAATAAAGTAAATTTAAAATTTTAGATAAGAAAGGAATAGAAAGAAAAGGTTTATAGAAATGGAACTTAGTTTACAAATAAATGGAATTGCTGATACTAGTAGTGTCATTAATATTTCGGATAAAGTGTTTGCAGTACCTTTTAATGAAACTTTAGTCCATCAAATAGTATTGGCTTACTTAGCTGGTAGTAAAACTGGTCAGAGAGCACAAAAAAGTCGTGCTCAAGTAAAAGGTAGTGGTAGTAAACCTTGGAGACAAAAAGGCACAGGTCGAGCTCGAGCTGGAACTATTAAAAGTCCTTTATGGCGTGGTGGTGGTGTTACTTTTGCTGCTCAAGCTATAAAAAAGCGTTTACCTAAAGTTAATAAAAAAATGTATCAAGGAGCTTTACGCTCAATTGTTTCTGAGTTAATCAGGCAAAAACGGTTAATTGTTGTAGAAAAATTTGAATTAGAACAACCAAAAACTAAAGTTTTATTAGAAAAACTCAAAACATTCAATCTTGATGGAAATTTATTAATAGTAATAGAAAAAGAACAAGAAAATTTGAATCTAGCAGCTCGTAATTTATATAAAGTAGATGTAAAAAATGTAAACATCTTAAATCCTGTTAGTTTAATTAATTTTGAAAAAGTTTTAATAACAACTGATGCCCTTAAGAAATTAGAGGATAATTTAGCATGAATATCGCTCACTTAATGCAAGTATTAATTGCTCCTCATGTTTCTGAAAAAGCTTTAAAAGCTGCGGATAGTAGTGGACAGATTGTTTTTAAAGTACGTTCAGATGCTACCAAACAGACTGTAAAACAAGCAGTGGAGTTCTTATTTAACGTAAAAGTTAAAAAAGTTCAAATTGCAAATGTTAAAGGAAAACGTAAAAAATTTGGGCGTATTAGTGGTAAACGGGTTGATTGGAAAAAAGCCTATGTTGGTTTAGAACCTGGTTTTGATATTAATTTTAGAGCTTCAGAATAAGATTTGAATTAAGAAAGGGATTTAAAATGGCACTTATTAAAGCAAAACCAACTTCGGCAGGTAGGCGTTTTGTAATAAAAACGAATACCCCAGATTTACATAAGGGTTCACCTTATAAACCATTGTTGGATAAAAAGAAAAGCACTGGTGGACGTAATAACTTAGGAAGAATTACAGTTCGTCATCGTGGTGGTGGACATAAAAAGCATTACCGTATCATTGATTTTAAAAGAAATAAAGATGGTATAATAGGGAAGATTGAACGGCTTGAGTATGATCCAAATCGAAGTGCTCAGATTGGTTTAGTTTTATATGCTGATGGAGAACGACGTTATATTCTTATGCCTAAAGACTTAAAAATCGGTGATAATATTATATCAGGTAATTATGTTCCGATTAAGCCAGGTAATGCAATGCCATTATCTCAATGTCCAATGGGTGGAACAGTTCATTGTGTAGAATTGAAGCCTGGAAAAGGTGGACAATTAGCAAGGAGTGCTGGTACTTCTGCACAATTAATTGCTCGTGAAGGAACATATGCTACATTGCGTTTACGTTCTGGAGAAATTAGGAAAGTATTAGCAAATTGTCGAGCAACTTTAGGTGAAGTAGGTTATGCTGAACATGGACTAACTTCATTAGGTAAAGCAGGTGCAACTCGTTGGAGAGGAATACGACCAACGGTTCGTGGAGTTGCAATGAATCCAGTGGATCATCCTCATGGTGGTGGTGAAGGTCGTAGTTCTGGTGGAAGACATCCAGTTACACCTTGGGGATTTCCCACTAAAGGTGCTAAAACACGTAGTAACAAACGTACAAGTAATATGATTATACGTAGTCGTCATCAATAATATTAATATTATTTAATAAGTATAAGAATTAGTTGAATAAATTATGCCACGTTCCATTAAAAAAGGTCCTTTTGTTGATCTTCATTTACTAAAAAAAGTTGAACAAGTTATAGCGACTAAAAGTAAACGTCCAATAAAAACATGGTCGCGTCGTTCAATGGTTATTCCTGAAATGGTAGGATTAACAATAGCAGTACATAATGGACGACAACATATTCCTGTTTTTATGACAGAAAATATGGTTGGTCATAAATTAGGCGAATTTGCTATGACAAGGACTTTTAGAGGTCATCAGCCTGGAGATAGAAAGTCTAAAAAATAAGCTATAATAATTATAAGCTGAATTTAAATTTAAATTCAAATTTAATTTATTGAATTACATAAATAACAAAAATTTTTAATTATGGAAGTTTCTAGCACGTATAAATATGCACGTATTTCTGCGCAAAAATGTAGATTAGTTGCTGATCAAGTTCGTGGGCTATCTATTGAGAAAGCACTTAATACGCTACGATTTAGTAAACAGAAAGCAGCATTTATAGTTAAAAAAACCTTAGACTCTGCTGTAGCAAATGCTGAAAATAACGAAGGTGCTGACATTGATGAATTGTATATTTCTACTATTTATATTGATGAAGGACCAACTTTAAAACGAATGCGTGCCAGAGCAAAAGGTCGAGGCAATAGAATTTTAAAACGCACCAGCCACGTTACTGTAAAAGTCTCTGACGCTTAAGGAATAATATATATAGTTATGGGTCAAAAAGTACATCCAACTGGTATTCGTCTAGGTATTGTTAAAGATTGGTCTTCTAAATGGTATGCAAGTCATAAAGATTATGCAAATTACCTATATACAGATCTAATGGTGCGAAGTTTTCTTAAAAAGAAATTAGCACAAGCTTCTGTTAGTGAGATACGAATTGAAAGACCAGCACGTAATGCACGAATTATTATTCATACTGCCCGTCCTGGTATTGTTATTGGAAAAAAGGGCGAGGACATTGATAAATTACGTTCTGAAGTAGCTAAAATGATGGGTATTCCTGTTCATATTAGTGTTGAAGAAATTCGTAAACCAGAATTAGATTCCTATCTAGTAGCAATGAATATTGCTCAACAATTAGAACGTCGTATTATGTTTAGGCGTGCTATGAAACGTGCTGTTGCAAATGCAATGCGTTTAGGAGCACAAGGTATTCGTATTAATGTAAGTGGTAGATTGAGTGGGGCAGAAATTGCTCGAACTGAATGGTATAGGGAAGGAAGAGTGCCTTTACATACTTTACGTGCTGATATTGACTATGGTTTTGCCGAAGCTTTTACAACTTATGGCGTTATTGGTATTAAAGTTTGGATATTTAAAGGTGAAATCATCGGAAAGCAAAATTAATTTACTAAAGTATTTTAATAGTAATTTAAATTATTTCAAGGATAGACAGTAATGTTACAACCTAAACGTACTAAGTTTAGAAAACAACAAAAAGGTCGGAATCGTGGGCGGGCAACACGTGGAAATAAAGTGAGCTTCGGAGAATTTGGTTTAAAATCTACTGGTTATGGGCAAATTACTGCTCGTCAAATTGAAGCAGCTCGTCGTACAATTACTCGTTACGTTAAACGTGGTGGTAAATTGTGGATTCGTATTTTTCCAGACAAACCAATTACCAAAAAACCTTTAGAAGTACGGATGGGTAAAGGAAAAGGTGCAGTTGAATATTGGGCAGCACCTGTTCAACCAGGTAAAATGTTATATGAAATTGAAGGTGTTTCTGAAGAAATGGCACGTGAGGCTTTTCGTTTAGCTTCTGCAAAATTATCTGTACCTACTTTATTTGTAAGTCGGACGGTGATGTAATGAAAACAAATGAATTACGCACAAAAAATATTGAATCTTTGAAGCAAGAATTATTAAGTTTATTACGTGAGCAATTTAATCTACGTATGCAAAAAGCAAATGAACAATTAAGCCGACACACCCAGCTAAAACATGTTAGAAAAAATATTGCACGGGTGAAAACAATACTTAATGAGAAGAGGATTGCATAAGTATGATTGAACAAACAACAGTAGTAGAAAATAATGTTCAATTAAGAACTCTAGTCGGGAAAGTAGTTAGTGATAAAATGCAAAAAACTAGAGTAATATTGGTCGAACGTAAGGTAAAACATAAAAAATATGGTAAATATATAAAACGTTCTACTAAGTTGCATGTACATGATGAGGAAAATTTGTCTAAGCAAGGAGACATTATAGAGATTGTACCATCTCGTCCTTTATCTAAGAAAAAATCCTGGCGTTTAAATAAAATTATTACAAAAGCAATAACTTAAACTTTAAATTATAATTTTACTTGACTTTTTATTAACTATTTAATAAAATAAAGAATACTTACTGTCATAAGTTAATAAATAACTGTTCAGGAAAACTAAATATAATATATAATATGGAGCAGTTTCTATGATTCAGATGCAGTCAATATTAATGGCAGCAGATAATAGTGGTGCAAAGCAATTAATGTGCATAAAAGTATTAGGTGGCTCGCATCGTAGATATGCAGGAATTGGTGATATTATTAAAGTAAGCATTAAAGAAGCTATTCCTCATAGTAAAGTAAAAAAGGGTGAAATTTATCAAGCAGTTGTAGTAAGGACTCGCAAAGGTGTGAGGCGTTCTGATGGTTCTACAATTCGTTTTGATGGTAATGCAGCTGTATTATTAAATAATCAGTTTCAGCCAATAGGAACACGTATTTTTGGCCCAGTAACACGTGAATTACGAAGTGAACGGTTTATGCGTATTATTTCTCTAGCACCTGAAGTACTCTAGTTTAACTATTAGAAAATGACATATAAATATCAAATATGCGTAGAATAAAAACAAATGATGAAATTGTGGTAATTGCTGGAAAAGATAAAGGTAAACGTGGTAGAGTTATACGCTATTATAAAAATAATAAAGTTATAATAGAAAATATTAATTTAGTTAAGCGTCATACAAAAGAAAATCCAGCGAAAAATACGCCAGGGGGCATTATAGATAAGGAAATGCCTATTCATATTTCTAATGTTGCTATTATTAATCCTAATACAGATAAAGCAGATAAGATTGGTTTTAAATTTTTAGAGGATAATACAAAAGTACGCTATTTTAAATCAAATGGTGAAATTTTTGCAGATTAGGATTTTTAATTATGGTAAGATTACAAACATTTTATAAAGAAAAGATTACGCCTCAATTATTTAAGCAATTTAATTATAAAAATATAATGCAAGTTCCTAAAGTAATACAAATAACCATAAATATGGGTTTAGGAGAGGCAGTTGCTGATAAAAAGATTGTTGAACGTGCAATAGAAGATATGACAGCTATTGCTGGTCAAAAACCAGTAGTTACGAAAGCACGTAAATCAATATCTAATTTCAAAATACGTAAGGATTGGCCAATTGGATGTAAAGTTAATTTACGCCAAGAACGAATGTACGAATTTTTAGATCGATTAGTTAATATAGCTATTCCTCGTATTCGAGATTTTCGCGGTTTTAGTGCAAAATCTTTTGATGGTCAAGGTAATTTTAGTTTAGGTATTCGTGAGCAAATTATTTTTCCTGAAATTGATTATGATAAAATAGATACCATAAGAGGTATGGATATAACTATATCAACTTCGGCACGTACTGATGAAGAAGGTCGTGCATTGTTATCTGCATTTAATTTTCCATTAAAAAGTTAAAAGGATAAATAAGTGTCAAAATTATCAGTTATCAATCGGGAGTTAAAACGTTCAAAAACTGTCAAAAAGTATATGACTATACGGACGGATTTAAAGAAAATCCTAAAAGCTCCAAGCACAAGTGAACATGAACGTGAAATAGCAAGACAAAAATTACAATCTTTACCACGTAATGCAAGTCCATGTCGTTTAAGAAATCGTTGTAAATTAACAGGTCGCCCTCATGGTTATTACAGGCGTTTTGGTTTAAGTCGTAATAAATTAAGAGAAGCAGCTATGCAAGGTTTTATCCCTGGTTTGGTGAAATCAAGTTGGTAATTGTAGAGTATAATATTTTTTTGAGGATAATTATTATATGAGTATGTCAGATCCAATAGCCGATATGTTGACTCGTATTCGTAATGCGCAGTCTGTAAATAGGCAAAAGGTGTCAATGTCCACTTCAAAAATAAAAGTAGCTATTGCGCATCTTTTAAAAGAAGAAGGTTACATTGTTAATTATAATGTTTCTGATGAATTAAAAGCTTTATTGACTATTACCTTAAAATATTATGAAGGTAAACCTGTTATTTCAAAGATTGAACGTGTTAGTCGTCCAAGTTTGAGAATTTATAAAGCAAAGGATGAGTTGCCAAAAGTATTAGCAGGTCTAGGGATTGCGATTGTATCTACCTCCAAAGGTTTAATGACAGAACGGATTGCTAAACAACAAGGATATGGTGGAGAAATTTTATGTTATGTGTCATGATAAATTTATAACTTTAATTCCTTTTTAATTTAAAAAATATGTCTAGAATTGCCAAAAATCCGGTATCTATTCCTAATGAAGTAACGGTTCAGATTAATGAACAAAAAATTCAACTAAAAGGGAATAAAGGAACAACTGCTTACATCTATTCTAATTTAGTAGAAATTAAATTAGTAAATAATACCTTGCAGTTTGCTCCACTTAATGATTCAAAAAAAGCCTCTGCTTTAGCAGGTACAACCCGTGCTTTAGTAAATAATATGGTCCAAGGGGTTAATAAAGGTTTTGAAAAAACTTTAAGTTTAGTTGGAGTAGGTTATCGTGCCCAATTAGAAGGTAAAACCTTAAACTTAACTTTAGGCTATTCACATCCAATACATTTTAATATTCCAGAAAGTGTAACAATTGAAACACCAACTCAGACGAGTATTGTTATAAAAGGAATAGATAAACAACAAGTTGGACAAATAGCGGCTAATATTCGTGCGTTTAGAAAGCCAGAACCATATAAAGGAAAAGGTGTAAGGTATGCTGATGAAGAGATTATTCTTAAAGAAGCTAAGAAAAAATAATTATTTTAATTATGGATAAGAAAAAAGTTCGCTTGCGTCGTGCAAGCCGCACTAGAGCAATCATAAAAAGATTAGGCGCAAATCGTTTAAGCGTACACAAAACGCCTAGACACATTTATGCCCAAATTATTTCGCCAACTAATCATAATGTATTAGCAAGTGCTTCTAGTTTAGATAAAGAAGTAAAACAAGCTATAGAAGGTTATACAGGTAATGTTAATACAGCAATAGTAGTTGGAAAAACAATTGCAGAACGTGCTAAATCAATTGGAATTACAAAAGTTTCTTTTGATCGTGCTGGTTTTAAGTATCATGGGCGAGTTAAAGCATTAGCAGATGCTGCTCGTGAAAATGGTTTACAGTTTTAATTTTATATATTATTTTTGGTTTCAATTATGGCAAATCATGATGTTCAACGCTCTAAAAACGAGGACTTATTAGACAAGTTAGTTACGGTAAATCGAGTAGCTAAGGTTGTAAAAGGAGGGCGTATATTTAGTTTTACCGCATTGGCAGTAGTAGGTGATGGAAAAGGGAAAGCTGGTTTTGGTTATGGAAAAGCACGTGAAGTACCATTAGCTATTTCTAAAGCAATGGAAGCCGCACGTAAAAATGTAAAACAATTTCCTTTAAATGGTTCAACATTACAATATCCAATTATGGCAGAGCATGGTGCAGCTAAAGTTTATATGCAACCAGCTTCAGAAGGAACAGGTATTATTGCAGGTGGTGCAATGCGTGCAGTGTTTGAAGTATTAGGTGTACGTGATGTTCTAGCTAAAACAATCGGTACTACAAATCGTAAAAATGTTGTACAAGCTATGTTTAATGGATTAAGTAATATGGTTAGCCCTGCGATGGTAGCTGCTAAACGTGGAAAGTCTGTCGAGGATATATTAGGTAATAAAACTCATCATGAAAAAATTAAAAGTAACGCAACTAGCAAGTAGTTTTGGTCGTAAACCAGGACATAAAGAATGCGTAAAAGGATTAGGTTTACGTCGAAGACATCATACTGTTGAAGTTGAAGATACACCAGAAATACGTGGAATGATTAAAAAAGTATCTTATCTTTTAAAAGTGGAAGAAGTTTAGTTATGTATTTAAATACACTTAAACCTGCTGAAGGATCACGGAAAACAAGAAAGCGTGTAGGACGAGGAATTGGTTCAGGTTCAGGAAAAACTTGTGGACGAGGACATAAAGGTCAACATTCGCGTTCGGGTGGTTTTCACAAAGTTGGATTTGAAGGTGGTCAAATGCCCTTACAAAGGCGTTTACCAAAAGTTGGATTCGTTTCTCATAAATCAATATTAACAGCACGTGTTCGTTTGCATGAATTAGGAATGCTTGAGCAGGAAATTATAGATTTAGCTAGTTTAAAAGCAGCTAATATTGTACCTGCAAGAACAAAAAAAGTAAAAGTGATTTTATCTGGAGAATTAAAAAAAGCAGTTAAAATTCAAGGATTAGCAGTTACAAATGGTGCTAAAACAGCAATCGAATTGGTTGGTGGAACTATTATTTAATATTATATGGCTATTAATACAACAACTGGTATAGGTAAATTCGGACGTTTAACTGAATTAAAGCAACGTTTATTGTTCGTGCTAGGAGCAATTATTGTTTTTCGTATAGGTACTTTTATACCAGTACCAGGTATTGATCCAGTTCAATTAGCAGCTTTGTTTGAACAGCAACGAGGCACTATCCTTGATATGTTTAATATGTTTTCTGGAGGTGCTTTAGAACGATTTTCTGTATTTGCAATTGGTATTATGCCATATATTTCGGCTTCAATTATCATGCAATTAATGACAGCAGTTTCACCAACATTGGAACAATTAAAAAAAGAAGGTGAAAGTGGACGCAGAAAAATTACCCAATATACTCGTTATGGCACTTTAGTTTTGGCTACTTTTCAGGCAACTGGAGTGGCGATTGCTTTAGAAAGTCAACAAGTAGTTATTGAACCAGG
>JAGLFE010000227.1 GCA_023144675.1 Thiomargarita sp.
TGATTTTTCACGATCTTTACGAAGAAAAGTTCGATCCGCTCATGACTGCCGTTGAGTTGCAATTGGAATATGAACTGCCACTTGCAATAAAATCGTATTGCGAGGAAATAAAATACGCAGACGGAATGATTGTCGTACACCCGAACTGGTATGGGCAACTCCCAGCAATTTTAAAGGGATGGATTGATCGTGTTTTTGCTCCAGGTGTGGTTCATTCGATCCCTGAAAAAGACTCTATTATGACGGATGGATTATTAAAGCAGATGATGGCAATCGCAATTGTCACATCCGATGTTCCGATGGAAAAAGAGTTAAAAGTATTTAAGAATCCGTTGGAAACTATTTGGAAAAATTGTATTTTTGGCTTTTGTGAGGTTAAAGATATTTCATTCAAGTTATTGACTTCTGTTTTTGAAAGTACCCAACATCAACGAGTTGATTGGTTGGAAGAAATCGGAGAATTGGTCAAGTCAAAATTTCCTCAAATTTAAATAAGATATTTTATCAGCTACTTTCGATCAATTTTTGATTAAGTATATGATTATAAATGATTTTATATTGTCATTTTTACGAACGTTTTTAAAACACCTTTCTAAATTAATATGTTATAAACAACTGAGAATTGTTGGTATTTTATTATGTCAAAAGAACCAAAAACATTTGATGTTCCTGAAGTAACTTGTAAAGTTATTTCTCAAAAAGGAACCTGTGATTACCATCACGAAGTTGGCCAATCTTTTGAGGTCAAAAATGGTATTCCTCAAGGGATGTGTCCCGATGCAGTGCATACCCTCTTTCCCTATTTGCATGGGTTGACTTATGGAGCCTCCTATCCTTGGGAACTGGATCGGGATATTGCACGTATGGCATGTCCAGATTGGGAGAATCCGGTTGTTTTTGAACTTCGGCGGCTACCGAAAGAACCTGACAAAAAATCGTAATTAGTTTTTCAGGACACTTGTCAGATATTGAATACCTGACAGGTTTGTAATAGGAGAAATTTTAAAATGGCAAAAGTTTTAGGTATAGGAGGGGTCATCCTTTATTCAAAGGAACCCAAGCGTTTAACCGAATGGTATAAAAAACACCTTGGTATTGATGTAGGGTCTGGAACCTATACTTTTTTTTACTGGAGGGAGAAGGACGATCCAGAAAAGATCGGAAAAACACTCTGGGAGGTTGCTCCACCTAAAAACGCAGAACATAAAATTGATGCGAAAACCTCGACAGTACTGGTTAGTTTTCGGGTCGACAATTTGCAGGAAGTACTATCCAATCTTCGTCAGGACGGAGTTGAAGTCCTTGATGAGATTCGGGAAGTAAATGACGGTACGTTAGGTTGGTTCTTCGATATTGATGGTAACCAAGTCGAACTTTGGGAATACAAAGAAAAAAGCTAATAATAAAATTCAGAAAAATATGGGTTATGATGGGAAAATTTACAACTTTATCAGGAGAAAAAAATGGCGAGTATCACGGGATTAGGAGGTATTATTCTTTATTCAAATGATCCCAAACGTTTAATCAAATGGTATAAAACGCATTTGGGTATTAATTTTGGGACTGAGGGCGACACCTTTTTTTATTGGAGAGAGAAAGATAATTCTGACAAAATTGGAAAAACACTCGTGGAGATTGTACCTCCCGATAACGATGATCATATAATCGATCAGAGCAAATCACCAGTGATGGTAAGTTTTTGTGTCGATGATTTGTCTGAGATATTAGCGAGCCTTCGTCGAATTGATATTAAAGTGTGTGATGACATTCGTGATATCGACGATGGGATAATTGGGTGGTTTTATGACATTGATGGAAATAAAATCGAACTTTGGCAACAGGAAGAGAATACCTGAATATAGAATAAACTTTTATAGCAAAGGAACCCAAGCTTTTAACCAAATGGTATAAAAAACATCTTTTATAGTAACATTCCGATAAAAACATACGATAAATAAAAATAATAGGTAAGAATAAATGAGTTATAGTAAAGATTTAAGAAAACGTGCAATAGATTTTGTTATTGAAGGAAAGAATAGCATGAGAAGTACAAGTAAAATATTTGGTATACAGTACAACACAATGAAAGAATGGGTAAAAATATTTAAAGAAACTGGAAAATTTACTCCCAAGCCAATTTGTGGAAAACAACCGACAAAGATAAATTTATCAGAGTTACATCAACAAGTATTAGAACATCCAGATAGATTTCAATATGAACATGTCCAAACATTTGGAGTAACTCAATCAGCTATAAGTAAAGCCTTGAAAAAATTAGAGATAACTCTTAAAAAAAACCATTTACTTACGAAGAACAAGATAAAGTCGAAGCAGAAGAATTTAAACAACTAGTTGATTGTATAGATAAAGAACAATTTATATATATTGATGAAAGTGGCATTAAGCCCAATATAATCAGAGACTACGCTTGGACACCAAAAGGTGAAAAAATATTTGGATGTCGTAAGGTTAAACGTGAGAAAAACATAAATATTGTTGCAGCACTTAATGAGCGTACTATTATAGCTCCATTTCTTTATGAAGGAAGTATGAACGCTGATTTATTTAATATTTATTTAGAAGAGTTCTTGTTGCCTGTGCTAAAACCAGGGCAAATCATTGTAATGGATAATGCCTCTTTTCATAAATCAGTAGAAACTGAGTTATTAATAGAACAAGCTGGGTGTAAACTATTATTTTTACCACCATATTCACCAGAATTAAATCCAATTGAACATACTTGGGCTTCATTGAAACGTTATATTAAGAGATTTCGTCATAAATTTGAGTCTGTTATCGAAACTATAGAGTATATTTTTCATAATATCAGTAGTTTTTATGGTGTGGAAATATAGGAATGTTACTATAGGTAGTCCTGCACGAAGTTGTGGTAAACTTGTTAAGAACGGATTTTTCTGAAAAATCACTACTTTGTTCATTTAAACCCTTTTGAAGCGACTGAAAAATTATAACTTTTTGAAAAATAAAGTAAAACTCATCTGCTGAAATTCTGATTGAAGACAGATATTTAAAAAATGTCGCCTAACAATCAAAGGAGGGCGGATTCTCCGGGATTTGGAGTATGATAATTTTTACCACAACGTGCATCAATGAGAAATGGGCCATTTGAGGATAAAGCAGACTGAAATGCACTTTGGAGTTGTTCATAACGATCAACGATGACACCTTCAGCACCAAAGCTTTGAGCAAATTTAGCCCAATCATAAACCAATGATTCGGTTAATTTAATCGCTCCATCCTTCTTTTCTCGATATGCTCTCAAATAAACATTGCCCAAAGCACCGTTGTTTATCACTACGATGACAATCGGAATATTATAGCTAACAGCAGTTTGGATTTCTATTCCATGCATTGACATACCTCCATCTCCGATGATGGCGATACATGGTTTTTGGGGACGAGCAAGCTTGGCACCAATTGCACCTGCAACAGCATAACCCATTGGGCCGTTATTTGTCCACACAAAACATTCGTTTGGCGCATAACTGGTCCAGTGATGAGCAGTAAAAAATGTGTGAGCACCTGAATCGACAACTATCATACAATCTTTCGGGGACGCTTCTCTCAATTCACTCAGCACACGAGCTGGATGCATTGGCAATTGGTTAGTATAACGATCTTCATTACTGTCGTAAAAGGGAATTTTGTTTATTTCCTTCAGCCATAAGTTTCTTTCAGTTATTCCCTGATGCAATGCGTTTGTACTCGTCGAATCGTTAAGAAGCCATATCAAGAACTCTCCTACATCACCGATTATAGGCACAGCATTGTAACGACTGTCTTCCAAATCTTGTGGATTAATATCGACATGAATGATGTTTTCAACTTGATTTAAATCCCCCACTGCAACGGCATTTTGTTCATTTAAACTGGCACCCAACACAATAAGTACTTCCGATTGCTTTAAAACAAGCTCAGTGGCATGAAGGCTTCCGGCAATGCCAAAAACGCCATAAGATAATGGATGCTCTTCTGAGATGGCTCCTTTGGCACGAAGTGTTGTAACGACAGGAATAGCATATTGTTCCGCAAATTCTTGAACCTGATCACAGGCTTGTGAATGAATACTCCCATTTCCAACTAATAAGGTGATTCGAGTTGAATGTGATAAAATTTTTGATACTTTTTCCGTATGTGTCCGATCCAATATTTTTGGTGCAAGAGACGGCTGTATCGGGGTATAACTTTCTTCCAATATCTGTTCTTGTATATATAAAGGAATAGAAAGGAATGCCGGGCGTTTTCTTAAAGCAAACATAGAACGGATGGCTTTTTTCAAAAAACGTGGTACAACTGAAACGGTTGGAATTTGTTGAGCATAAGCTGTAATTGGACGCATAAACTCAAGGTCACATATCCCAGAAGGACTGGAATCCTGCACTGCCTCCAATCCCTCCCACTCTTTGGGAATCGAACCACCAATAACCAAAACCGGCGATCTATCAGCATCGGCTGCGGCAATAGCAGTAATCATATTGGTGATGCCCGGTCCACCAATTCCCAAACAAACGCCAAAACTTTGTTTTGCACGGGCGTATCCGTCGGCCATGTATGCTGCACCTGCTTCATGGGCCGTCACAATCATTTTAATGTCCGTTTTTAAATAACCGGATAGAAAGGGATCAATCATACCACCCGGTACAAGGAAAACGGTATCAATATTTTCCTGTTCCAAAGCATTTAAGATAAACTCAGCAACATTTTGTTTTGACATATTGATTTACTTGTTTTCACTATTGGGTAATTGTATCTGTCCTGCTTTCAGGCGTTGTTCAACCATAAGAGATGCACTAGTTTCGGGAGAAATATTTTTTTGTTTTGCTGTTTCCAAAACCTGTTTAAGTGTATTTTTTATCCGGTCGAATACTTCTTTTTTGGCTTTGTCCAAATTCCAACCTTCATCAGCTATTCCCAAATCAGCCATTGCTTCACCAACATTAATGACATAATCTGGCACGTAAAGAATATTTCTTTTGTGCAACCTTTCTGCATCATCAGGCTCCGATAACTGGTTATTTGTCGCACCAACAATTGCTTTACATTGTAATTGTGGGATGGTTTCTGAATTAAGAATCCCACCTAAAGCACACGGAGAAAAAATATCGCATTTGGTCTGATAAACTGACTCTGCCGGAATAAAGTTAGCTTTGATATTTTTCGGCAATCGCTCCATCATTTTGCTGTCCAAGTCGCTACAAATAACAATAGCACCGGCTTGATCCAAATACTCCACCAGTTTTCGTCCAACATTCCCGATACCCTGTACGAGTACTGTTTTCCCTCGAACAGTATCTGTATTGTATAAATAATTACAGACCGTCCGAATACCACTGAATACACCCATTGCCGCAAAGGAACCAGCTGGTATGTTTGGATTGGATTTGTCAGTACAACCAAACACATAAGGTGAGGCTATTGTTGCGATAATATCCATATCTGTTGCGGAACTGCCAATATCCGGTGCCGTTGTATACAAACCACCTAGTTGTTTCAAAAGCAATCCGTAACGCTCCAGAAGGCCTTGACGTTGAGAGGAATCAAAATCAGTTGGTAGTTTAATCACCGTTTTGCCACCACCTCTGGGTACACCTGATATGGCAAATTTATTGGTCATTCCTCTGGAAAGCTTCAAAGCATCACCAAGGGCAAAATGAACATCATCGTAATATTTTATGCGAGTACCGCCATCGGCAGGACCCAATACTGTTGAATGGATGGCAATAAATATCCAAGCTCCAGTAACCTGATCATATCGGATAATGACCTCTTCGCCATCCCAATTTTTTAATAATTTTTTCATTTTTAAACTCTAAAACATTCCTAAAGGTGGTATCTCTTTTGGGTCAATATGCACATCCAATACAGTTGGTCCTTGATTAGTAGAAATTTTTGTAAATCAAGCTGTATTGTGGGGATTAGTAAACGTAATTTCCCATTATGTTGCATAACTTCAATGCGTGTCACTAATTCTTGAAATAGAGTACCCTGTATTTGCAAGCGTGCCATAGGAGAACGAGTAAAATAAGCACTGGAAGAATAAATATGCACTAATTTGTTATTCAACAAGGCAGTATCCCAATTTGGCTCACTTTGGTTATCTGAACAATTTGAGTGGATTGGAAGTTGAACCGTAGTTGGTGTAAACATTTTAGTTTATCCTTTTGATAAGTGGGATTCAATATACCCACTCTTTTGAAAATACAAAAAATAAGTCGGAAGTAATTCTGTATCTACTCTGGGACAAACAATTGATGCGTTGGCTAATTCTTCAAATGTGCGATGAGCATCAAACAACGGTTTTTTAGCCATTAAATTATTTGGGGAACGCAGAAAAAGTAATAAAAATGGATATAACTTATCTTCTGGTTGTTGGGATGCCTTATGTTTTAGTTCAGTTAACCAATCGTCATAACTGACCTCTTCGAGAGAATACCCCAAAGAGCTAACCTTATTGAATAACGTTTGCCAAGAAATCAAATGAGGATTGAATAAGTTAAATGCCTTTCCTAAGAGCTTTTCTTGTCGCGATAAATAAATAACTGCTTGACTGACGTAATCTACTGGAACTAAGGTGATTGGTATATCTAAAGTTGGAAATTTTCCGATTTGGATACAGCCTTTTATTATACTGCATAAGGAATCACTCAAATTACCAATAACGCCGGTGTTCGCATCTCCCATAATTCTGACTGGACGATAAATATTAATGGGTAGTCCCCGTTCCTGTGCAGCCATCACTAATTTTTCAGCAACCAATTTACTTTGTTTATATCCGCCTTTCATATTTGGCGTAAATTCTGGTACATCTGTTTCCAAAATTTGGTCAGTTGTTGCATAAGTTTTGCCTAGAAAAACAGCCAATGTGGAAATGAAATGAACTGGTTTCGTTTGGATGAGTCCTGCTAATCGAAGAATTTCAATTGTTCCTAGAACATTAATCGTTTTCAATGCTGAATAAGGACGAATATAACTAATCTGCGCGCCATTGTGATAAATAATATCGATCTGACTCGCTAACTCACTGAATTGTGCTTCAGAAAGACCAAAATGGGGTTTAGACAAATCTCCAACAACTGGAATGATACGAGAACTAAACACCTCGTTCCACAAGGAATAAAATTGCAGATGGCTTTTTAAACGCTGTTTACCTTCATCAACATGATTACAGCGAACGAGGCAATAGATGTTTGCTGTTATTTTGTGAAGAAGTTCGTCCAATAAATAAGCACCTAAAAAACCCGTGGCTCCAGTTAAAAAAATAGATTTTGGCTCTACCAAATTTTTAGACAGGGGATTGTGAAATTGGATTGTGGGTTCTAAAACCGCTTCTGTTTTTAAATCTAATTTATCATCTGGTGTTTTTAGCATCGTTTTTAATAATTTCCCTATTGGTTCTTTAAATTTGATGCTTCTGAATGCAATTGTTTTTTAGGCTGTTTTAACAAGGGTAACATCGTATTGCCCAATCCGAAAGCTAACCCGGTCATATTTAAGGCAACAGTATAGGCAATACCAAATCCGAATATAAAAGCTCCACTTACGCCAAGAATAGCTGGAGCCAGCAAAATTCCAAATGTTGTATTCATATTAGCATTGAAATCATCAGCCAGATCGAACAATAAAGTGAGATGGTTTAAACCTTGATCCATTAAAACGATCTGTGCCGTATCGGTGGCAATGGTAGAAGCACCACGCAAAGAAACAGAAACTTGCGATTTCTTGAGAGCAATTGAATCATTAATACCATCACCTACATAACAGATAAAATGACCTTGCTGTTGCAATTGCTCAATAATATCCGCTTTACTTTCTGGCAAAGTTTCCGCAAAATAAGAATCTATTCCAAGTTCTTGAGCTAATTTTTTCGTTGGAACCTCATTATCTCCAGAAATAATAAAGGTGGATTTGATATTGGGACGTTGTTTTAATTGGCGGATCACCGCTTTTGCTTCAGGACGTACCGTTGGTAACAATTCAATCCCACCAATCACATTGTTATCGACAGCCACTAATATTAAGGTGTATCCTTCCTCATGAGAAAGTTGTTGTTGTTCTTTTATATTAAGTGGAATTAAAATGCTTTCTACTTCCATGAAACGATCACTACCCACATGGATAGTTTGCCCTGCTACGTCAACGATGAGTCCATAACCGATTTTATACTCACTGTCATCTATGGGTGGTACAGTTAACTGACGATTTTCAGCTTCTTGCTGAATTGCTTTAGCGAGTGGATGACTCTGTTTATATTCGGCAGCGGCTGCATAAATAACAACATCATTTTCATCATAATGAGAACAACAATGAATAGCACCGACATGGGGTTGTTCTTCAGTCAAGGTACCGGTTTTATCAAAAATGATGGTATCTACTTGTTTCAACAATTCTAAAGAACGTCCATCTTTAATAAGAATACCTTGTTTGGATGCCAAATTTAGGTGATTCATAATAGTAAGAGGCGCAAGGATCATTATCTTATTTTTTGGGTGTGCATTTAAAACAGCTAACGCACTACTAAAACCCAACATCGGTAATGCAAAAATACCGGCAATCAGTGCTGGCTTAACCAAATGCTCAGAAAATGTTTCTGCCCGCAATTGTGTGGTTGATTTAAAATCAATTGTATGGTTTAGGATGTGGGTGATTTTTGCCACGGTACTTTCTTCACCGGTTTTTTCCACTTTAATGTGAATTTTTCCTGATAAAACAACCGTTGAGGCAAATACTTCCTCGCCAATTTCCCTTTCTATGGGCCTTGCCTCACCAGTTAAAATATGTTGATCGACACTTGCCATACCTTCGGCAACTGTACCATCCGCCGGAATAATTTCACCAGCATGAACCACCACCACATCACCACTCTGTAAGTCGTTAAATGGAACTCTGATTTCAACGCCATCAACTATAATCCAAACAAAATCAATGTGATGTTCAAAGACATCAAATAGCTGTTTTTTAGACGTTTGAGCCATTCGAGCGGTCATCCGCAAAGCCAGTTTAATCAAAAAGGCAATCAAGCTGGCAATAAAAAAACGTCCCATAATAATAACACCTACAATGGTGATAGTCATTAGCGTACTAACGCTTACTTTGCCTTGTTTAATTAACCAAAAAGCTTTTTTATAAAC
>JAGLFE010000228.1 GCA_023144675.1 Thiomargarita sp.
ATTGCAATTTAAATAAATTATAATATATAATATTTAGCAAGTTTTATAGAAACATATTGAAGAATAGAATGTTAAGATATTTATATAAGCAAGAGACAACCACTAGGGCAATCCATTGAAACCGTATTTTTAATTATTAAAATGAAAACTTTATCTAAAAAAAAATTATAGTTGCTATCACAGGTAGCATTGCAGCCTATAAAAGCGTTGAATTAGTACGGCGTTTAAGAGATGAAGGGGTGATTGTACGAGTTGTAATGACAGCAGCAGCCACCCAATTTATTACGCCTCTAAGTTTACAAGCGGTTTCAGGGCAAAATGTGCATACGAAATTGTTTGATTTAACAATGGAAGCTGCCATGGGGCATATTGAACTAGCAAGATGGGCTGATTTTATACTGATTGCACCTGCTTCAGCTAATATTTTGGCTAAATTAGCTTATGGACATACAGATGATTTGCTAACTACTTTATGTCTCGCAAGCAATGCACCAATTATACTTGCACCAGCCATGAATCAACAAATGTGGCAAGCCGCAATAACTCAAGAAAATTGCCAACGTTTACAAACTCGAAATTTCCAAATTCTATATCCAACTAAAGGCTCGCAAGCTTGTGGTGAAACTGGTATAGGACGTATGTTAGAACCATTAGAAATTATCCAGTCTATTAAGCAAAAATTCCAAACTAAACAATTAAAAAACCAAACCATTCTAATTACCGCTGGTCCAACCCGTGAAGCTATTGATCCAGTCCGTTTTATTAGTAATCGCAGTTCTGGGCGTATGGGTTATGCAATCGCAGAATCAGCTTTTGCTCAAGGCGCACAAGTTATATTAATTAGCGGAGCAGTTACTTTATCGCCACCTTATGGAGTGAAAATTGTTTCAGTAGATACTGCCCAATCCATGTATGATAAAACTATGCAATATGTTAGCGATGCAGATATTTTCATTGCGACAGCGGCGGTTGCAGATTATCGTCCAGTCCAACCAGCGGTTCATAAAATAAAGAAGCAAAATTCACCATTTCAACTTATATTAGAACCAACGCCAGATATTTTAGCTACAGTTTCTAATCTTGATTCTCCCCCATTTACAGTTGGATTTGCTGCCGAAACTGAAAATTTAGCCACTTATGCACAAGCCAAATTAAAACATAAAAAATTGGATATGATTGCGGCTAACCAAGTTAATATTGAAGGCATTGGTTTTGATAGTGCATATAATGCTTTATCTGTTTTTTGGCAAGATGGCAAACTTGAATTACCTCGTTGCACCAAAAAAGAATTGGCGAATCAATTAATGGCACTAATTATTCAACGTTATTTTAAATAACTGAAGTTATGCGAAAGGAAAAAAAGGAATTGAAACTAGGCTGATTCAAAAATTTGGTAATCCTAAATAAATGTAGTGGTAAATAATTATGTAGGTTGGATTAGCAAAGCGTAACCCAACATTATTCAATATTTTAAGTCAGGTTACGTCGCACTAACGAGACCTATATATAATTTTATTATATATATAGTAACTATCTACCAATTAAAGCTTCAAATGCGAATAATAGTTAAAATTTTGGTAGTCCTAAAATAGGTATTGCTAAACCTGTTAGGTCTTTGATACCTGACAGGTTTTTTGAGACCATCTTTGTTCAGGACTACCAAAATT
>JAGLFE010000229.1 GCA_023144675.1 Thiomargarita sp.
CCTATTTTAGGACTACCCAATATTTTAAATCTTAATTCGCATATACAAAAAAAAAAGAAACTGTTAAACTAAAAAAATGGTAACTATTTACTAAGAAATGTGGAATTTAAACTTTAACATGATTGATGCGCTTCGTTCCTCAGCACTACATTTTATACGTATTTCTTGGTAGATAGTTACAAATTTAGTTACAATTTATATTAATTATTTCAAAATCTCTTATAAAAACAATCATATTAATGATCATTGAAGAAATTTCATTACAAAACTTTGGCATTTATAAAGGTCGTCATATTATTAATCTTAAACCTTTATCGGCTAAAAAAAATATTACTTTGCTAGGTGGGTTAAATGGCAGTGGTAAAACAACTTTATTAAATGCCTTGCAACTAATTTTGTATGGTAAATTTGCTAAATGCTCTAATCGTGGTCAAACTAATTATTTGGATTATTTGCGGCAAATGATGAATCGCTATGCAAAACCGAATGAAGCCACTATAATTGAGTTACAATTTCAGCATTTTAAATTTGGTCACCAAGAAACTATTCGTATTCAAAGAGCTTGGTCTGGAAACAATATTAAAGAAGTTTTAGAAGTTCGTCGAGATGGTGTGTTAGACCCAGTTATGACTGAACAATGGTATGAATATGTGGAAGAATTTATACCGTCTCGCATTATTAATTTATTCTTTTTTGATGGCGAAAAAATTGAAGCTCTTGCTAATCCGAATCAAACAGCTAATCTGATTAAAACTGGTATTTATACTCTACTAGGTTTAGATTTAGTTGAACGTCTAGCGGTTGATTTATTGACCGTGGAGCGCAAACGTAAACAACAATTAAAATCTGAACAAAATATTAGCCAAATTAATCAATTAGAACAGGAAATTGAACAATTAACAATCCAAATTAAAATTATTGTTGAAAAACAAACAGCATCGCAACATAAATTAACTAAATTAGAAGCAAAACAAGAGCAATTATTACAAAATTATCGTCAAATAGGCGGTGAATTATTTGCGGCAAGAAATGAAATTGAAACTCAACTTATTTTAGCCAAACAAAAATTGGCAGAAGTGGAAGATAAAATGCGGCAAGTAGCGGCAGGTCATGCGCCGTTGTTAATGGTGCAAAATTTACTTGATTCCGCTCAAAAACAATCTGATAAGGAAACCAAAGTACAAAATTCTCATGAAATTTATCGAGCTTTGCAACAGCACGATGCCAAGTTAATCAATCTACTCGCCCAACAAAATGTAACTGCCCAAGTACTGTCAGAAATTCAACAGTTTGTCAAATTAGAACAACAACAACAATTAATTACAACCGATTGCTATTTAGATGCCCGCCCCAAAATTTTTGCTCATTTATCAAATACAATTTTGCAGCAAATTCAAACTGAAATTCAACAATTACAGCAACAATTAACCATAGCAGGCAATGAAGTTAATCAACATGAAAGGAAATTAACTAGTATTCCTGATCCCGAGAGTTTAGAAGGCATTACGCAAGAATTAAAGCTATTTGAAACGCAAATTCAGAAAACTAATTTAAGCTTAGATTCTTTAGCACTAGAAAAACAAAAAAATCACAATATTTTGGAACGCAAACAAAAAAAATTAGCTCAAAATTATGCAATAAAAGTAGAAGAACAATTTAATCAAGAATTAAGTTATTATTTTCTCGAACAATCTGAACGGGTTCGTGATACTTTAGTTAAGTTTAAAACTACAATTATCCAAAAACATATTAGACGCTTAGAAAAATTAATTTTAGAAAGTTTCCAGCAATTAAACCGCAAAGCTGAATTAATAAATGAAATAAAAATTGATCTAAATAATTACCATTTAACTTTTTACAATAATAGTCAAGAAAAATTATTGCCGCAACATTTATCGGCTGGCGAAAGACAATTACTAGCGGTTTCAATTTTATGGGGCTTGAGTCGTGCTTCTAGTCAGCCGTTGCCAATGATTATTGATACGCCTTTAAGCCGTTTAGATGGGAAACATCGTGATAATTTGATTAAAAACTATTTTCATCAAGCCAGTCATCAAATAATTTTATTATCTACTGATGAAGAAATTAATAAAAAATATTATCGAGAATTAAAACCTTTTATTGCAAATAGTTATCATATTTTATATGAAGAAGATAAACAAAGTTCTATAATTAAAGACGGCTATTTTTTCTAAAAATGCTAGATAAACTGACCAAATAATGACACATGACAACAGTATGACAATAATATGAAAAAAATTGATAAATATGTAGCTAAAACAATATTGGCTAGCATTTTACTAGTTCTTTTAGTTTTAGTTGGTTTATTTACTTTCTTCGCTTTTATTGATGAAATTGATGATATAGGAAAACAACGTTATGGATTACAGCAAGCAATTGAATATGTGTTATTAGAAACGCCTGGCTATATTTATGAACTATTTCCAAGTGCTATTTTATTAGGAACGCTAGTAGGATTGGGAGCATTAGCAAATAATAGTGAATTAATTGTTATGCGAGCGGCTGGTTTATCTATTATGCGTATTACTTTATCCGCCTTAAAAATTGGTTTGGGTTTAACCATTATAGTTATGCTTATTGGCGAAACTTTAGCTCCTTTAAGTAAACAATATGCACAGAATATGCGGGCAACTGCTCAATCAGATTTACATCAACAACAAACTGTTTTTAAGAGCTGGTATGGTTTTTGGGCGCGCGATGGACATAATTTTATTAACATTCGCACTATTTATCCCAATGGGCGTTTTGGTATTATTTCTTTGTATAAATTTAATGAAAAACAACAATTACAAGAAATTAGTTATGCAAGTACGGCTTATTATAACGATGAAGAATGGATATTGGAAAATGTCGAAAGGATTAAACTTACTAAACAACAAATAACTCGCCAATTTTTTGAAAAAACTGCTTGGAAAGCTATTTTAAAACCAGAATTGATTAAACTGGTGGTAGTGCGTCCTAATCAGTTATCTATTGTTGGCTTGCATAAATATATCAAATATTTAAAACAAAATGGACATCGAACTAAACAATATGAACTAGCTTTTTGGAATCGTTTGAGTTATCCACTGATTACGGTTACAATGATTTTTATTGCAATACCTTTTATATTCGGTTCATTACGTAGTGTTTCTATTGGACAAAGAGTTTTGGTTGGGGCTTTACTTGGAGTTGGTTTTCATATGTTAAATCAAGTAACTGGTAATATAGGATTAGTTTATGGAATGTATCCGATATTGAGTGCATTTTTACCGCCATTACTTTTTTTAATTATTGCTGTAATAATGATGCGTCGTATATTTTAAATAATTAAAAGTAAGAGGGGGGGTTCATATGTGACCAGCACTTGAACCGCCCAACATAATTTAAACTAGGTAGGAGTTGTTTAAATTACACTATTTTATATATCAAGTTTAATGCCAACTTTTTTAAAAGTTAATAAAACGCTTTAAAATCAATGAATTAAAATCACTTGTTTTTCAAAACTAAAAGCTTGAATTCCAAAAAATAATAAAATTCGTTTTTTAAAGTTAGAATTTTAGATTCCAAAAATAGTGTAATTTATAACTATCTACTGAAGTTACGCAAATAAAATAG
>JAGLFE010000023.1 GCA_023144675.1 Thiomargarita sp.
AATACCATCAGAATTATTAAACCAGCCATCAACTCGATAACGAAATTGATTTCCCCAACCATCATATCTGCTCACATTTAAATCAAGCCAAGGTAAATAACCATCAGAATCCTCATAATCTTCACAAACTCCATTAACTTGCGAAGCCGCTTTACCAAAATTGGGGTCTGAGTCATCTAAATCTAATGCCGGACAGGGCAAATATCCATGCAAAGTGATGAAATTTAATAATGCGACCTTAATTTTCTTTAAATGCTGTTTAGTAATTTGGATTCGTCTTTGATCTTGATATTGATTGACTGTGGGAATAACAACACTACCAATTAATATGCCAGTAATAATCAACACCAATGAAATCTCAATTAAAGTAAAACCCTGTGTTATTTTCATAAGCAAAAATTATTTTGATTTATTTTGTTGCATTGGGAAAACCTTTTGTTGCATTGGAAAATCTAAATAAGACCTTTTATCTTTTAAACTATTTAAATCTGATTTAATTTGCCTTTTTAAGTTTTCATTATTAGTTAATTCAATCGCCATTTCATACTGTTTAATCGCCGAAACCTCTTGATTTAACTGAACTAATACTTGCCCCCAGTTATAATAATAAAAACCTTTGGCTGGTTTTAACTCAACTGCTTTTTTAAACTGAATCGCCGCTTGCTCCAAATCTTTTTGTTGCATGAAAGCGTCGCCTAAACACCAATAAGCCCAATCTTCCTTAGTAGAAATAGTTAAGGACTTTTGGCACTTTTCAATAGCTGTATCTGGATGTTCTAAACCTAAATCGGCTAATCCGCATAAAGCTAAAGCGGCGGCATTGGTGCTTGGTTTTGCTTGAGGAGATTGCAGAATATTTTCACATAATTCAACAGTTTGTTGCCATTGTTTTGATTGAATAAGAGCATAGCCTAACATAATTTGACTCCAAATATGATCAGTTTTTAATTCCAAAGCCTGTTTAAAAGCGACAATGGCTTGTGGATATTTTCCCAACTCATTCAATGCCTTGCCCAATTTGTAATAATGGCGATGATTATTAGTTTCGAGCGCAATAGCTTGTTTATATTGTATTATGGCTGCTTCATATTTCCTTAATTTAGTAAAAACCGTGCCTAATTCAGAATAATGTAAAGCTTTTGGTTGCTGTTCCAAAGCAATTTGGTATTCACTAACAACGGCTTGATACTGCTTAGTTGCTTGCAAAGCATAACATAATTGGTAACGCACCCAAGTTAATTTAGGTTCCAATTCCAAAGCTTGACGATATTGCTCAATCGCTTCTGCAAATCGTGTTAATTTAAATAAAGCATCTCCCATATTACCATGCACCCAAGCTAATCTAGGCAATCTTTCCTGCGCCATTTTATATTTCTCAATCGCTGGTTCGAGCAAATTCATATTTAACAAAGCCGTTCCCCATTCACCATATAAAACCGCTTTATCAAAATCAAGTTGTGCCGCTTTTTTATACTGGCTAATCGCTGGTTCATATTGTTTTAACTTGGCTAAAGTAGAACCGTAAGCATAATAAAAAAAACCTTTGGTAGAACTATAAGGCAAACTATTAACAAACTTTTCATAAACGGCAAAATCATCTAAATTATCCAGTCGCCCCAATGATTCTTCCAAACATTCAATCACCCATTCACCAGTTTGATTCAATTTTAAAGCGATTTTACATTCATCAATCGCCGCTTTTACCTGCTGGCTGGCAATCAAACTAAGTCCACAAACTGCATGCGCTCCAGATTTAATTTCATTGCTAATATCTTTTAATCCCAAAACATATTTACATTGCTCTTGTGCCTGTTTAACCTTACCCGCTTGCAAAAAAGTATAACTTAATCGGTTATAAGTCCAAGCAAATTTTGGATTTAATTGCGATGACATACTATAATAAAAAATTGCCTCAGAATATTCATCTAATTGCAACGATATTGTACCCAACATATAATAACTATACCATTCATTAGGCACCAATTTAATGGCTTCGGTAAATTTAGAACGGGCTTGCTTATATTCTTTCATTTTCAGCAAAGCATCGCCCCATTCTTTATAAACCCAGGCTAAAGGTTTAATTTTAACCGCCTGTTCAAATTTACTAATCGCTTCCTGTAATTTATGCTGTTTAATTAAAGAATGTCCCCAATTGCCATAAAATGAAGCAGAACGATAATTAAGAGTTACCGCTTTGGCGTATTTTTCACTAGCCGCTTTAGGTTGATTGCGAATTTTTAATAAAACATCGCCCCACATAACATAAGCTAGTGCATAACGTGGTTCTTCATCAATAGCAGCCATAAATTTTTCATCGGATTCCGTCCACTTTCCCTGTATTACTGCCAATTGATAAGCCCAATCGGTATTAATCCAAGGGTTATCACTATCTGCAAATGCAGCTTCTTCATATTTAGCAAAAGCTTGTTCAATTAAATCTTCCCTTTCATTTGGTCGATTCAAAGCTGATTGAATCAATGCTCTAGCCCATTGTGTATAAATACCACCATTTTCAGAATCATAATAAATAGCTTGTTTATAAGCTTCAATAGCTAGTTCATATTTTGCTTCTAATTGCAATATATCGCCTTCAATATGAAATATAACTGCATTTTCCTTATCATGTTTTTTGGCTTTTTCTAATTGAACTAGGGCTGGTTCATATTGTTGCTGATTTTTTAATAAGCAAGCATTTAAAATAAAATAAATCGCTTTATCCTTGTCAGCAATTCGTAAACTTTGGCGATAGCTAATTAAATTAGTTAGTTTGTCATTTTTATAATTAAAACAGTAATTCATGCCCAATAATAATGGTTCAAAGGTTTCTAAAATTACTTTAGCCGCTGCTTTAATAGCTGGTTCGGGATTTTTAACATCATCAGTGATAAATTTAAAAACTGGCTGTCCAGTAATACGCAAAGTCAAAAATAATTTATCATCTCTAGTAACAATATCGCCATTCACCACCCGCTGTTTAATCCCTAACATTCGGCGAACTTGGTCAATAATCGCATTTAAAGATAGCCCAACTGTAGATATATCAATTTCCTGTCGCCTAGCTAACTCACTAAATTGAATAGTTGAAATACCCTTTTGCGGGCTAATAGTGCTTTCATTTAATTCTTTCCGAAATTCCTCCATATAATTTTGTAAGCGATGCGCAATTACCGTTCCTGTATAACCTTGCCGACTAAGATTAAAGGAGGTTTCAAAAGGTTTAATAACTAAATCATAACGGAACAATTCATAAACTGCATAACTAATTAAAATCACTAATAAAGAAATTAGAGATAAACGCAAACTATTACTAAAAACAGCTTGGATTTTTTTCCAAATACTAAGGCTAATAATAGTAAAATAACTATTTTCAGGTGGATTTTTATTAGTTTCTAAATTCATGTTCTATTATATTTTTTTTGTTTAAGGAAAATGTTCATTTTTTTAATTGCAATAGCGATTTTAATTTATTTTAGCATATTATTACTTGATACATCAAATTTTGCGTAAATTAATAATATCTGAAAATTTATGCTTCAACTGATAATTGCTCAATCCAATCGAAAAAAAACTTGAAAAAGTGAAAAAACATTATATAATAAATCAATATTTAGCAAAAATAAGAGTAAATTATGGCAAGTGGAAAAGAAATACGAACAAAAATATCTAGTATAAAAAGTACTCAAAAAATTACTCGGGCTATGGAAATGGTGGCGGCGAGTAAAATGCGTAAAGCTCAAGATAGAATGCATAAATCTCGTCCTTATGCAGACAAAATGTGGGCGGTAATTGGTCATTTAGCTCATGCGCATCCAGAATATAAACACGCTTATATGATACCGCGTAAAGTTAAACGAGTTGGTGTTATTATTATTTCATCAGATCGTGGTTTATGTGGAGGTTTAAATAGTAATTTATTTAGACAAATTGTAGCTTCTATGAAAAACTGGGATAAAGAAAAAATTGCTGTAGATATGTGTACCATTGGCAATAAATCATCGGCGTTCTTTAGACGTTTTGGAGGTGATATTATTGCGCAAAAAACTGATTTAGGAAACGTGCCAAGTTTAGAAGGATTAATTGGTACCGTAAAAGTGATGTTGGATGCTTATGATGAGGGTAAAATTGACCAATTATTTGTATTTTACAACCATTTCGTCAATACCATGACGCAAAAACCAATATTACGGCAATTATTACCTATTACAGCGGATGAGGAAGATGAGAGATTAGTTCACCATTGGGATTATATTTATGAACCAGAAGCGCAAGAAGTTTTAGATGCGTTATTAATGCGTTATATTGAATCGCTAGTTTATCAAAGCGTAGTGGAAAATTTAGCTTGTGAACAGTCAGCCCGTATGGTGGCAATGAAAAGTGCTTCTGATAACGCTGGTGATCTTATTGATGAATTACAATTGGTGTATAATAAAGCACGTCAAGCAGCAATTACCCAAGAATTATCTGAAATTGTAGGCGGAGCAGCGGCGGTTTAAATTACTTTAATTTTATATAATATGCAGATAATAGCTGATGAGAATATTCCTCATGTTACAGAAGCTTTTTCGTCCCTGGGTCAGGTTAAACTGGTTGTCGGACGGAAATTAACCGCCAATGATTTAGGCGATGCTGAAATTTTACTGGTTCGTTCAGTTACTAAAGTTAATCAAGAATTATTAGCTAATAGCTCAATACGTTTTGTAGGTAGTGCGACTATTGGTTTAGATCATATTGATTTAGCTTATTTAGAACAACAAAGCATTCATTTTGCTAATGCAGCTGGTAGTAATGCCAATGCTGTAACCGAGTATGTAATTAGTAGTTTGGTAATTATTGCAGAACAACAGGGATTTGAATTAAAAGATAAAAAAGTTGGAATTATTGGCTGTGGTCATGTTGGTTCTAAATTATTGCAAAAATTGCAAGTTCTTGAGGTTTCATGTTTAATTTATGATCCACTTTTACAGGCAAAAACTAATGATTTAGTATTTTCTGATTTAAACACGGTATTATCTAGTTCAGATATTATTAGCCTGCATATACCGTTAGAAAAATCTGGACTTTATCCTACTCATAACTTAGTAAATGCTGATTTTTTAAAGCAATTAAAAGCAAATGTTATTTTAATAAATACTTCCCGTGGTGGAGTTATAGATGAAACAGCCTTATTAAATGCGTTGCAATTTAAGCCAAAAATGCAGGTTGTATTAGATGTTTGGCAAAATGAACCTAATATTAATCTAGCTTTACTAAATAAAATTCGCTTGGGAACGCCACATATAGCTGGTCATAGTTTCGATGGTAAAATACAAGCTACTGAAATGCTTTATAATGCAGTTAATCATTATTTGCAAAAAAAACCAGTGTGGCAAAAACGAACCAATTTACCTGCTCCCTCGGTTACACATTTATCATTTTCTAAAACCATTGATGATAATATTGCGATAAAAACAGCGGTTTTAATGTGTTATGATATTAGACGTGATGATGCAATGTTACGTAATATCTATAATACATTTGATATTGACCAATTTTTCGATAATTTGAGAAAAAATTACTCAATCAGGCGAGAATTTAATAGCCTTGAAGTTCAAATACCAATCGGTAGAAAAAATCTTGCTATAAAACTGACAGGGCTTGGTTTTCGGGTTTATTGAAATTGTGGTAGTCCTGAACAAAGTAGTG
>JAGLFE010000230.1 GCA_023144675.1 Thiomargarita sp.
AGGAACGAAGCGCATCAATCATGTTAAAATTTCAACTCTTAATTTGCATTTAAAGCACCGTATATAAAAGTTGGCATCACCTACGTAGGTAGTTACCTTTAATCTTAATTAAAACAACAAAATAAAGGAAATTAATGGTATTGAAAAAATTGCATTTAATGGCAGCCATTTTTTCAATTAAGGGAGTGTATTACTAATGTGAATTAAGAGTTAACGTATTTCTTTAACACGATTGATGCGCTTCGTTTCTCAGCAGCATCCTACATTGATAGCCATTTTTTCAATTAAGGGAAATGTATTACTAATGTGAATTAAGAGTTAACATATTTCTTTAACACGATTGATGCGTTTCGTTCTTCAACAGCATCCTACATTGGTAGCCATTTTTTCAAATGATGAATAAATTCTTTCAAGGCAAAGTTTGCATTGCTTCTTCTATCCATTCGTGGACTAATTGATTGAGTTCCTTATAAGTTTTTCCTCTTGGATTGATAGCAGGACCGATTATTACGTCAATAGTTCCTGGATATTTTATAAAACTATTAGCTGCCCAAAATTTGCCCGAATTAATTGCAACTGGTATCACAGGATAATTTTTTGTTTCCACCGCTAATATTGCTCCGCCAATTCCATATCGCTTAGTTTCTCCTGGTTTAACCCTTGTACCTTCTGGGAAAATAATTAAGGATGAACCTTCACTTAAACGCTGTTTTCCTTGTTTAATAATTTTTTGCATAGATTGACGTATATTTTTACGATCAATTGAAATTGGATTTAAAGTAGCCAATGCCCAACCAAAAAAAGGCAACATCAATAATTCACGTTTTAATAACCAAACTTGAATTGGAAATATTTGTTGATATGCAATAGTTTCCCAAGCTGATTGATGTTTGCTTAAAATAAGCATCGGTGCTTTAGGGATGTTTTCTCTGCCTTTGACCCGAAAATCAATATGGCAAGTTTTTTCTAGCCACCAAATTATAAATCTTGCCCATTGTTTTATAATTGAATAACGTCGCTTAAATGGTAACGGGTAAATCACTAATGCGATTACAGTAAAAATAATAATACTAGTAATCATGCCAATAAAGAAAAGTAAGGAGCGTAAAAATAACATATAAATCTCTAGTTAAAATTCAAATTAATTATTTTCTAGTAAAAAGTCATCAACAAACTCAGCTAAGTTTTTATAAATAGGTATATCGCTAAACTTATCTAATTTCGTTGCCGTTTTTTCCCCTTTGCCCGTTAATACCAATATCGGTTTTGCACTTACCGCCTCAGCAGCTTGCAAGTCTCGCAACGAATCACCCACCACAGGCAAATTATTCAGTGGAATATTAAGTCGATTCATCAAGGCGTGGAACATACCAGGACGCGGTTTACGACATTGACAATTCTCTTTATTACTATGAGGACAAAAAAATATAGACTCAATTCTACCATTCGCATCAGCCAATTGTTTGTGCATCTTTTGATGGATATTATTCAAGTCATCCAAAGTAAATAATCCCCTAGATAATCCAGATTGATTAGTCATAACTATAACCCGATATTTTGCCTGATTTAGACGGGAAATGGCTTCCAAACTGCCTGGAATTGCTTGCCATTCGTTAGGAGATTTAATAAAATTATCAGAGTCTTCATTAATAACTCCATCTCTATCTAATATGATTAATTTTAGCATAAATTGAATATTCTTTAATGATAATTACTTATAACAATTATTCCAACTATTGTTAATGAAAATGCGAATTAAGAGTTAAAATATTTAAGTTGAAAATTTTAACACAATTGATGAGCTTCGCAAACTTAGCACTACGATTCTAAATTATTTAATTAAAAAATGCGTATAAAACTAAGTAGGGTAAAAAATGTAGGATGCTGCTGAGGAACGAAGCGCATCAATTGTGTTAAAGTTTTGAATTCCAATCATACATTTGATTTTAAATAAAATTTTTCAACCCTTAATTCGCATATCTTATCTTTTTAACTCTTATTAGTTGGCAATGAAAGAAAAAAATTTCTAGCTCCCAAACTCTATTTAGGAACGGGAACATATTTAAATTTACTGTTTATTTTTATAAATTAACTTTCATCTCACCTCGACGTAATTTTTCTAAACGATTAATTAAATTAGACGGGCGAATATGAAAATAAGCAATAATTCGGCGACAAAATAAAGCCACATGATTAGGCGCAATATGTTCAGGACAAGCGGTCATACATAAGTTGCACATTACACACTCATCAAATAGTTCCCCTGCTTCCCGAAATTTACCTTTGGCAGCCAATTCTACACCATATTGCACTTCAATACCTTTAGGACATGACTCCGTACACCCACCACAAGCACGACAACTATTTGTTTCAGGAAAAATAGAATGAAATTGCCATTGCACATCCCAAGAATTTTTAATATCCGTTAATTGGTAAGTATGATGCGTTGGCGTGGGAAATGCTAAGAAAAGAATTTGCATATTTTCTTCAATAAAAGTTTGACAAGCCAATTCGGTTTTAACTTCTTGACTATTAGCGCGACGCACCATAATACGACAAGAACCACAAACTCCTTCTAAACAACCGATTCCTTCCACTCTTGTATAACCTGCATACCAAAAAGCTTGAATAGCTGATAAAGATTCAGGTGCTTGAATTTTTTTACCATTAATAACTACATTAATTAGTTTTTCACTCATAAAAACGTTTCTCTATAATTGTTTAAAATAGAAATAAAATTGTTTAATAAGATAGGCTATTAAATACATTAATTTAAGAATCAAACTTTTTTAGCTCAAAATAATAAAAAATCATCAAAAAACTATTTTATCTTAAAAACCATTTTTATTATATAATACCTATAAACTGCTTATTTTAACTAAGAATATCAAATAAAATCATAACTTATTAATAACTAATAAAATTGCTAAAAAGTTTATTAGTTTTTTATTATATTTCAATATTATAATAAACTGTTAATTATAGTTTTATCTTTTTTGTTTAAAATTTATATATAATAGTTAAAAAGTCAAAGAAAAATATAAGGTTTAATAAATTTATCTTTGTCTAATAGAAATTATAAAAAATTGGCAAGATAAAGTTACCTAAATTAAAAAAATATTTTTTCTGATTTTTAAAATTTATATAAAATCAATCTTTTATAACCGTTCTTTGGCAAAAAATATTTGTTATAAACATTAAAGAAAGAGGCTATCAATAATATGCTAACTTATGATGTTCTAATCGTAGGTTCAGGTGGTGCTGGTTTATATGCTGCTTTGGAATCTAGGATGGAAGAAGATGTACAAGTTGCTGTTTTAACAAAAGTTTATCCAACTCGTTCCCACACTGGTGCCGCCCAAGGTGGAGTAAATGCTGCTTTAGCAAATGTAGATTCAACTGATTCTTGGGAGGAACATTGGTTTGATACGGTAAAAGGCTCTGATTATCTTGCTGATCAAGATTCTGCTGAATTACTCTGTCGTGAAGCTCCCCAAGTTATTAGGGAAATGGAACATTGGGGCTGTCCTTTTGACCGCACTAAGGAAGGAAAAATTGCCCAGCGTCCTTTTGGCGGTGC
The DNA here is from genome assembly GCA_023144675.1 of Thiomargarita sp. Classification (GTDB taxonomy): domain Bacteria; phylum Pseudomonadota; class Gammaproteobacteria; order Beggiatoales; family Beggiatoaceae; genus JAGLFE01. The sequence continues at coordinate 3,581 of JAGLFE010000230.1, forward strand.
ATCAAAAACACGAGCTTGTTATGCAGCCGATAAAATTGGACATGTGATGTTACATACCCTTTATGAACAGGGCTTACGTCATGGAGTTGATTATTTTAATGAATGGGTAACTCTTTCTCTACTGCATAATGGTCAACGTTGTTTAGGAGTTAATGCCTTAGATGCACGTACTGGAAAACTGCATACAATCCAAGCAAAAGCAGTTATTTTAGCAACTGGTGGCTATGGACGTATTTATTGGAATCGTACTTCTAATGCTTATGGAAATACTGGTGATGGTACTGCTATCGCCTATCGTGCTGGTTTGCCTTTAAAAGATATGGAATTTGTCCAATTTCATCCCACTGGCTTGAGACGCACTGGCATTTTAATGAGTGAAGGAGCTAGGGGCGAAGGTGCTTATTTACTCAATGGCTGGGGCGAACGTTTTATGACTAGATATGCTCCTGAAAAAATGGAATTAGGACCGCGTGATCTAATATCCCGTGCTATCGAAACTGAAGTCCGCCAAGGACGTGGTGGTCCAGAAGATGAGGTTTTCCTTGATTTAACTCATTTGGGAGCGAAACGGATTATGGAGCGATTACCCCAAATTCGACAACTTTGCATTGATTTTGAGGGAGTTGATCCAATTGAAGAACCAATCCCAATCAAACCAACTGCCCACTATTCGATGGGAGGAATTCACACTGATATCAATGGTTTAACATCTATAGAGGGTATTTATGCTGCTGGCGAAGCGGGTTGTGTTTCCGTACATGGTGCTAATCGCTTAGGTGGCAATTCTTTATTAGATATTCTCGTATTCGGTCGTAGAGCTGGTGTTCACGCTTTAGAATATGCCCGCAAAACTGACTTTTTACCCATGCCAAAAAATGTGTTAAAAATGGCACAATCTTGTATTAACGGCTTAATGGAAGGGGATAGTAAGGAATCCTTAGCTGATATTCGTCGAGATATGGCTAATTTAATGGCTGATAAAGCTGGTATTTATCGGGATGAAACTGGATTAACTGAAGCAGTTAATAAATTAGAAGAATTGAAAGAACGTTACAAAAAACTTAGAGTTCAAGATAAAAGTAAAGTCTTTAACACTGAGTTAGTAGCTGGTTTAGAATTGGGTAATATGCTAGATTTAGCTGAAATTGTGGTAAAAGGTGCATTATCCCGTCAAGAATCCCGAGGAGCGCATTATCGTGAAGACTTCCAATATCGAGACGATGATAACTGGCTTAAACATACTATTGCTACCAAAGGCACTGATGGAAAACCAGTATTAAGCTTTAAACCTGTAACAATTACTAATTTTCAACCTGAAGCACGTACTTATTAAGGGGAATGCTTATGAGCGAAAAAATTATGCCAGAAAGTGAAAAAATTACTCCCATCCGAGAAAAAATATTAGCCAACATTAGGGTACAAAGATATACTCCTGGCAAGGATAAATCCCCCTATTTTGACAATTTTAAAATGGAAGTAGAAACTGGCATGACGATTTTAGAAGTATTGCGTCATATCAAAAATACTCAAGATAGCTCTTTAACTTTTAGGGCTTTTTGTCGTTCTGCGATTTGTGGTTCTTGTGCGGTGAAAGTTAATTCCGATTCAGTTTTAGCTTGTAGCACCCAATTAATGCCTATTTTAAAAGATTTTGGTAAGGGTTCAGTTACTATTACACCTATGTCAAATATGCCGATTATAAGGGATTTAGTGGTTGATATTGACCCAGTTATTGAAAAATTGGCCAAAATGCACCCTTATTTAGTCGAAAATCGGGAACGAGTACCAAAGGCATTGGAACAAGAATCTTTAATGTCTCAAAAAGAATTGGAAAAATTTAATGTGATGACGGACTGCATTTTATGTGCAGCTTGTTATTCTGCTTGTTCTAGTGTGAAAACGGATAGTAATTATGCTGGACCATTGACTATTGTTAAAGCTTACCGTTATTCTGCTGATCCCCGTGATAATTTTAGTAGTATGCGCATTCAAGCGGCTATGGATCAGGGATTATGGTCTTGTGTGCAGTGTCGTAAATGTATCAAAGTTTGCCCTAAAGATATACGTCCAGCGGATTCTATTAGAAATATGCGTCAAATTTCTATCGAAGTAGGTATTCATGATACTCCAGGTTCTCGCCGTGCTAGGGCTTATACTGATGATGTGGAAAATTTTGGACAGGTTAATAAACCTATGTTGCCAGTTATCGTCAATGGAACCAAAGGTTGGGCAGCCATTGAAGCAGCCGAAGCTGGTTTAAAAAAACATGGCATGGAACCAACTAGGCAAGTTTGTACTTTACCAGGTCAGAAAGTTACAGCTAAAATCTATGCTAAAGTACGTGAAATTGAGGCCAAAGAAAAAAATCAAGGAGAAAATAAAGTATGAGTGAAATCCAATATGACGAAAATAAATTGCATTATGCTTTTTATTCAGGTTGTTGTTTTCAAGGTGCAGATGCCCGTTTTTATGATATTTTAACTCAGGTATTTGCTAAGGTTGATGTAGAATTGCATTTATTTGATGAAGCCGTATGTTGTGGCGCAGGCGTGATTGAAGAACGTTCAGAATTAACCTCTTTAGCTATTAATGCGCGTAATATGGCTGGAGCAGAAAAAATGGGTTTGCCGTTTTATACACCTTGCTCCACTTGTTTTAATGTCATTTCTAATGTTCAAAAGCGGTTAAAGGAAAGTTCTAAATTATTCGACCAAGTTAATGAGATTTTAGCTGAGGAAGGTGTTGAATATAAAGGCGAATGTAAAATTACCCATACTTTATGGATGTTGGCTCAGGATGTAGGCTTGGAAAAATTACGTGAGCGCATTACCAATCCCTTAAATGGGCTTAGAGTTGCTTCCTATTATGGTTGCCATACTCGTAATCCTAGAGATATTCAGGAATATGAATCTTCGGATAATCCCACTTCTCTGGAAGATATATTAAAGGTGTTGGGGGTGGATATTGTGGATTATGATACTCGTAACGATTGTTGCGGTTACCATTTAACTTGGCCCAATAATGATATCTCTCTGAAAATGACGGGTTCAGTCGTAGAAGGAGCGCAAAGGCAAGATGTGGATTTAATGGTTACCTCTTGTCCGCTTTGTTTTAAGAGTTTGGACGGGGTTCAATCTAAAGCTGTTGCTAAAATGGGCAAAGATTTCCAATTACCAGTCTTATTTTTGCCAGAATTAGTTGGTTTAGCTTGTGGCATGACTCCTAAAGATATGCAATTGGAATGGCATAATGTACCAGTAAATGTAAGGTTATAATATCCCAGTTTAAATACAATAGTTAGGACAGTTTTAAATTTCAAGAACCAAGATAATATAAAGGCTTGAATTTATACTTTGAAAAAACATCCGAACTATTGTTAATTAATAGCAAAACTTTGGACAGAAAATAACCACTTTAGAGCAAATAATTAAAACAAAATATCTAATCAAACTATACTCAATAAACCTTTCACTTAACTCCCTTGCTGTAAAGGAAAAATTGAGTAACTTAACAAAATATCAATTAAAACTATTCAGGATAAAAATCCTCATCTAAAATTTGTTCCAGATTATAAGGACAACTTCTGGGAAACTTTGTTAAACGAATACCTGTTTCGCGCTCCGCTTTAATTAACTGAAGTTACGCAAAAGCAAAAAACGGAATTGAAAATAAGCTTATTATAAGGGTTGCCAAAATTAAAAGATTTTAGGTAACTATCTACCAAGAAATACGTATAAAATTAAGTAATGTAGGATGCTGTTGAGGAACGAAACGCAT
>JAGLFE010000231.1 GCA_023144675.1 Thiomargarita sp.
TAATAAGCTTATTTTCAATTCTAGTTTTTCCTTTTGCGTAACTTTAGTTACTTATATTCTAATTTTTCAATGCCATCCCAATCGTTCGGAACACCAAATTTTATGAAATGTTGACAACGTTTTAAATAAATATGTGCAGCTTGATCCTTTGGGCAAATAGCTTTAAGTTTATAAAAATAGTTTGATGCAATTTTAAATTGACGTTGATAATAATGTTCTAAACCTAATTTTAAAACTTGTTGTCCTAAAACTTTATACTCAGCCAAATTATCACCATTAAATACTTCATAAACAGTAACTGGATGTAATTTTCCTTGGACTTTTACTTTATCTAAAGGACGAATTTTGTAAAGTGATTTTTCTTGTAATTTTCCATAAGTATCTTCTGAAATTAATAGTGAAATTCCATACATTTTTGTCATGCCTTCAATTCTGGAAGCTAGATTAACTGTATCGGATATAACCGTGCCATCCATCCGATTTTCACCACCAATAGTTCCAAACATTAATTTTCCAGTATGTAAACCAATACCTATTTTAATAGCTTTACAATTATTACGTTCATGCATTACTTGATTAAAAGTAACTAATTCCTCTAGCATGGCAATTGCACTTTGTAGCGCATCATCGGCATTACTTGGAAATAACGCCATAATGGCATCACCAATATATTTATCAATAATTCCATTATATTTATGAACTATTGGTTCCATTACACCTAAATAAGCATTGATAAAATCGAAATTTTCTTGTGGTGTCATTTTTTCAGATAAAGCAGTAAATCCTCTAATATCAGAGAATAAAATTGTCATTTCTTTTTCAATTTGATCACCCAATTTTATTTCAATAATATTTTTTTTGTCTAATAAATTTAATAATTTATGAGGTACAAAACGTTCATAAGCTTTATTATATTTTTCTAATTGCTTGTAAGAAGTTCTTAAATTTTCTGCCATATTAGCAAAGGTCATGGCTAAAACTGCAATTTCATCTTTACTATCATCTTGACACACATCATAAACTGGAATTTCAGCATCAAAATCGCCATCAGCTAAATTCTTGGCGGCTTTAGTCAGTTCAACTAATGGTTTAGAAATTCTATCGGCAATCATTATAATTAAAATGATACTAAAAGCTAAAATTAATAAAGCAGTAGCAATAGACCGAATCATCATAATTTTAATTTGTTCTCGTATTTGCCATCTATGAGTAGAAATTTCTGTAGTTACTGTTGCCATCGAAAATCCTAACCGTAAAAACCAAGTTTGTGTATTAACTGGTATCGGCGAAACAAATTCGATCATATTTATACCGTCTCTTCTTAAACGTTGATAACTTTTTGTTACTTGTTGAGCTGCAAACATATCTTCTGGTGCAATCAAAATTTCATATTCTAATTCGGGATTTTGGGTATGTATATGGGCGGTACGTTCTCCATCCATTAAAATTCCATATTTTAAATCAGAATTTTCTTTAACTACCAATTTAACTAATTCTTCCACTTTGGAGAGATTTAAGGCAGCAATTTCAATTGCGACTTGATTGGCTAAATTACTAGCAATATTTTCGCCTTGTTGCTCCATTTTCAATTTTAATAGCAATTCACGATGTCTAAGTCCTTTTTCTAAGAGAGATTGTTGTGCTTGAATTTGTACATAAGTTTGAGTAGTTAGCAAGGTTATAATTAAACCTAACATTGTAACTAACAATCGCCAACGAATGCTATTGCCATTTTGATTCACTGAATTACCTTTTCAACTGAAAATAAAGCCGCTCGATTAACTTTAATACCATATTCTTCAGCTTTTTTTAAGTTAAAAATAATATGTGAACCAGCAGGAAATTGTACTTTTTCATCAATATCTTGTTGTTTAAGTAAATCATTGGATAATCCAGCCGCTTGTCTTCCCATTGTAGGAATATCGGCTGCCATCGCTAAAGTTGCGCCATATTTGGTAAATATTGTATTGTAAGCAAAAATTGGTTTTTGTTGCTCGGCGGCTAATCTAAAAATATTTTCTACTTGTTTAGTATTATGAAGTACAGTCGGATCAGAAATAAGCCAAATAGCATCTACAGTATTTAAAAAAGTGGGTAAAATTTTATCAATTTGGGTAGTTTCCTCAATTTCTTTACCATGCAAATTAATCCCAACTTCCTTGCCATGAATAACCGCCATTTTAAACCATTGACTATTGTATTGTTTGCTGTATAAAACACCAATATTATTAATATCAGGAAATAAATAACTATACATAAACAAAGGCATTTCAACTGGTAATTCTAAACTAATTCCATAGTTATTTTGCTGCATTTCAAATCTACGCCAATTAATCATTGAAGAAAAAATTGTAGGAATATTAGCCGCCACTTTAGAAACTTGAATATAGGCTTTGACACCAATGGTGTAAATTATTTTGGGTTTTATGGCGTTAATTTTACCTTTTAATTCCGTATCTGAAATAGTTCTGCCAGCGAAATCTACTGCAAAAGTTTTGATATTAACAGCTTTTTCAAATTCGCTTTGAATAGTGGAATATTTATTAATGGATTTGTCTGAATTCACAATTAAAATATTTGGTTCGTAACTAGCAACAGGCTTTAATTCAGGTTTAGATTCGCAAGCTACTAATAAAAATCCAAGTAAAATTATATAAAAAAGGTTTTGCATAAGTCTTACCTTATTTGTTTATACAATTGTTGAAATTCTTTTTTATTTAATCTTTTCCAACCATTTATGCCTAACATTCCCAACACCGCTTGTCCTTCATTAGAAGTAACCATATTTTCTATAATTTGAACAAATTCTTGTTCCGCTTGGTAAGCAACAATTAAAGGTAAAATAATGGCTTGGCTTTCTACATGTTGCTGTAACAATTTAAATTTTTTGGGATTTAATTTGGCTAAAGTTTCTAAACTATTACGAGCCGTCAACGCACCCTGTGCCATTCCAAATAATACTGACATTAAAGCATCAATATCTTTGGGAACAGTTAATATTTTAAAAGATTCTTGCTTAATCATATTATTCAACATCTGCTCGGTATATTCTTCATTACCCGAGGAAGCAATACGTTTCCCGTCTAAAGTGTTTATATCTCGAATATTTTTCTTCGTGGATAATATTTTAGTGTAGGTAAATTCATCATCTATCGTACCGACTAAAACTGGTTGTAATTCAGAATAACCCTGTTCCAATAAATTCAAATAATGCCAACTGGAAAGAAAAAATAAGCCCTTCTTTTCAGTCTGCAAAAATTGCTCAAAGGTAACTTTGTCATTAAAAGGTTGAAATTGATAAGTACCTTGGGTTGACAAATAATTATCAAAACTAGTTTTTAGAGAACGAAAATCATTAATATTAATTTCTGGATTATAAAAATATAAATCAGTCGCATGAAGTGGATAACAAAACAAAAATGACATCAAAATAATAAATTTATTATTAATAATAATACTCCTTTAGGTAT
>JAGLFE010000232.1 GCA_023144675.1 Thiomargarita sp.
TTTGTTCAGGACTACCCTATTTTTTTCTCGTTCCCAAACTCGGTTTTTATTGCTCCAAAACTCTGTTTGGGACCGCCTTTTTAGATATACTTCTAACGGTAATAAACTAAATTTAAGTTTTAGCTACTAAAACAGCACACTTTGCATAACTAATAATATAATCCGAAACACTTCCCATAATTACTTTATCTAAACCAGTACGTCCATGACTGCCCACAATAATTAAGTTTACTTGCTTAACTTCAGCAATTTCTAAAATAGATTGCGCTGGATTACCACTCAAAATTTTAGTTTCGATAGAAAAATTACCTTCTTGATTCATAAAGCTTTCTGTGCGTTTAATTAATTTAACCGCTTCGATATGTTGCCCTTCACGTAATTCTTCAGTATGTTGTAATACACAAACTAATAAAATTGGGGCATTAAGATGTCTAGCAATTTTAATTGTCGCATTAGCAGCAATATCGCCATAACGGGAACCATCAATCGCCACCAAAATTTTTTTATTTTGAATTTGAACTGATTCAGGCACAACTAATACATTACAATAGGAATGCCCAATTACTTTAGCCGTGTTGCTACCAATCATAACTCGTTTTAATCCAGTATAACCACGCCGTCCCATAACAACTAGATCAACTTTTTTTCTCTCAGCTTCCTCTATAATTTCATGATAAATCTTAACCCCATGACATACATTAATATCACAATTAATCCCAGCATCCTCAGCTTTAATTTTTAATTTTTCTAAATGAGTATGGGCATCTTTATTTTCTTTTTCAAATATTTGACGTACCAAAGATTCATGTTCAGCATTCGTTACAACTACAGACATAGCATACAAATGCCCTTCAATTTTTTGTACTAATTTAATTGCTTCCTTTTCCGCACCCAAGCTAAATTTGGAACGATCACTAACCAGCAAAATTTTTTCAAAGCGTTTAGTAGGCGATAATTGCGTAATTGAAGTTGGATAATATTCCTCTTCCTCTTCAGCTGGTATAATTTCAGTCTGATTATCTGTAATTAAATAACGATAAGCTTGCACGAAAGCATAAAGAATTACCACTAATCCAACCACTAAAGCCAAAATTAAACTAATAAAACTAATTTGATTTAATACAGAAATCACTGATTCAGACAGGGGTGAAATTTTCCCTAAATCTGATAAATAGACGGGTATTTTGAATCCTTGATTAATTAATATTAACAGCATAAGCGAACTAATTACCGCTTTTGACAAATAATTTTTGGCATAAGTTGCACTGATAATACCAAGTTGAATCCCGAATAAAGAACCAGCTAAAATAATCATAGCTAATCGAATATCAACAAAACCATTTATCGCATATTGAATTGTGCCAACAAGTCCCATAATAAAAGCAATAAGTAATTCGGTCGCTGTTGCCATTAAAATCGGTACACCCAATATATAAATCATCGCTGGTGTGCCAAAAAAACTCCCAACGGCAATGCTTGCAGTTAATAAGCCAGTAATTAAACCAAGTGGAATAATAAATAGCACAGAAATACGATTGCCTAAACTGGGTAAATAAACCATAGTACCAGGAATATTGATGGATTGTAGCCAATTAGCTATTTTACTGGTTTTTTCAGTCTGAATATCATTATCATGTTGATTATAAGCTTTTATAGCAGCGTAAATATAATAAATCCCCACGATAACCAATACCGTAACAAAAATTATAGCCACATATAAACCTGAACCTAAATTACCAAAAGTATCTTTAATTTGCGTTTGTAATTTAATACCGTACCAAATACCAATAGCCGCACTTCCACCCATAATAAAAGATAGTTTAATGTCAATCGCCCCCGATTTTGCCCGTTTCAAAACTCCAATTGAAGCCCGTGGAAATTTATGGCAAATATTACTCGCAACTGCAATAATTGGTGGAATTCCCATAGCTATCATAGCTGGAGTTAGGATAAAAGCACCGCTGGAACCAATGAATCCGCTAACTAAACCCGCTATAAAACCAATGAAAAGTAAAAATAACACTTGTTTTAATTGTAATTTAGGGAAACTGTTTATTTTAAAGATTAAAGAAGCTTTATTCCCAGTTTCATCAGTAACGGTAATGATTTCTTCATGCGACTGTTCAGGTGCAATATAGGTAATTTTAGAACCAGAACCGACTATTTTCCCATGAGTTGCAACCCAAGTTAGTTTTCCTGTAGTACCTAATATTTCTAAACGTAGTTTTTCTTTGGTATTAACATTAGGATGTAGAGGAGTAAAAATAAGTTGATTAGTATGACTAATCTCTGCGGATAGAGTAGTTGTATCTGCTTGGGAGAAATTACTGGTTAAAAATAGTGCAAGAATAAATAATATAGAGTTAATAGGGGCTAGTTTGATATTCATTATTTTTGTATAAATTTTGTTTTAATACCTAATACATTCCAAAAATAATGAGTGAATGCACCATGAATAAATGAAAAGAGAAAAGCAATACTCACTGGAATAATAAAGTACCATCCGCCTTGGGTGGATAACTCTAAAATTGGTTCATTAAAATAATATAATAAGAAATAGAAAATGGCACTAAATAATCCAAGCAGAATAGTTTGTATTAAAAGATTGGTTCTATTGTCCATAATGAAGTACCATTATGTTGAGAAAGGGAGATAAACTAAATGAATTAATTTACCATTGACATAAGAATAAATTCATTCTTCTTTAATTAAATTAATTACTGGTGTATAAAAAAGTAAAGGTAAAGTGTTTGAAAACGATTGCAATATAAGCATTGTTTGTTCACCAACAATACCATCTGCTTCAAGATTATGTTTAGTTTGAAAATCTACAACCCGATTTTTTAAAGTATAATCAAATCTGGCAGATAAATTACTAAGTTCACTGTATCGTCCTTCATGATGATTTAGATGTTTCCTAATCCAAATAACTGCATCATTTACAAGTCCTCTTTTCATCACTGGTATCGGCATTGCAGGCGGTTGCCAAAGTAATAAAAATTGACCTAACCATAATTGATTTAATTCTTGAATAGAAAATTGATAACTCTTTTCTAAAATACTAATGCTTACTTTATCATCTCCAGAAAAACCTGTAATTACCAAATGATGTTGCGCACCGTTACCCATAACCAATTCTAAAATAGCTGGACGATTCAAACTACGGATATCATTCCAAGTACCTGTCCTAAGTAAACAAGTTAAGCCTCTACTTGCAGCCCGTTCACAAGCTTTAGTTCCTTTAAGATTATTATAATCCAATCCCCAAAGATGAAATAGCGTTATAAAAGCTGATTGTGTTTTAGCAGTTGGTAATATTTCTAATAAATTAACTGGTTTTGGTTTAAGTTCAACAATGGGTTCTTCTTTTGGAATAGCATTAGTTTCAGTAATATCTATTTCTATTTCATTTGGCTGACTTATAGTAATAGTTTCTGATGTATTAGTTTCTAATGATATTTTTTGTTTATAATTTACTGGAGCAAAGTATTTCGTAACTGGAGTCAAAAACTTATGCTGCATTAAATCATTAAATGTTTGATTTTCCGATAAATAGCCTAATTTCCATGCTGACATCATTAATGTAAAAACCATAATTAAAAAAACTGCAGATGTTTTTAAAATGGAAATAGCTTGAATATTTTCGCCACGTACTTCTTTGGTTGCTTTATTAACAATCCGATTATTTATCTGTTTTTTACCTTTTACATAGCCACCTAATAAAGCCCGATCACAGATAATATTAATTAAGCGAGGAATACCTTTTGAATGTTGATAAATAAGACGTACGGCTGATTTTAAAAAAATAGTTTCGTGGCTACCACTAATAGCTAAACGGTGTTGAATATAAGCTAGAGTATCTTTGAAGGAAAGTGGGGATAAGAAGTAACGAGCGGTAATTCTTTGAGCTAATTGACGTAAATTATTGCGTTTAATTAATTTATTTAACTCAGGTTGACCAACTAAAATAATTTGGAGTAATTTTTGGTCAGATGTTTCCAAATTAGTTAATAATCGAACTTGTTCTAAAACATCAGTACTTAAATTTTGAGCTTCATCAAGAATTAATACCGTTTTTCGCCCAACTGAATTAGCTGTCAATAAATAACTAGCCAAAATATCAATATAATTTTTTAAGGTAAAATCTTTGGCATTATAATCAATTCTAAGCTCATCAAATATATTGGCTAATAATTCTAATGAGGATAAACGTGGATTAAGAAGGAGTGCTACATCAACTGTATCAGGCAATTGTTCAATTAAACAACGACATAGGGTAGTTTTACCAGTTCCGACTTCTCCAGTTAGAAGTACAAAACCTGGTCCCTCACTAACTCCATAAGACAAATGCGCTAAAGCTTCACGATGGCATACGCTTAAATAAAGATAATTTGGATCAGGAGTAATAGAAAATGGTGCGGCTTTCAGCCCAAAATGTGCTGTGTACATGTAGAAAAATCAATTGCATAGATTACTTTATATTTATAATTTTAGCATCAATATAACTAATTAACCCGTTTGGTGCTTTCATATGAAAAAGACTAAATTCAACATATTCTTTTCTTTTTATAAAAGCATAATTGTTTGTTTCCTTTTTTATTTCCATATCATCTTTATTCTTATATTCTTTGAATCGTTCCAACACAGTATCTGAACTTGCTTCTACGTATTGTTTTTGAACACAAAAAATTTGCCCAACACTAGGAAAATATGTAAAAGTAATATTATTAATACGGTCATCATTAATAATTATTAAATCATAAATTTTTACTTTCTCATTTTCTAAATTATTTGATAATAAATCATCAGTTCCTAACCACCAAGAATACCAGCCTTTTTGTAAAGCAAATGAGTATTGATTAATGATTTCTTTCTTAGTTGAAATAGAAATATGATCAAATTTAAATTCTTTTTCTATTTGAGAAAATATCTTTTTTTCATCTTCAGATATAGTGCTTTCTTCGCCCAAAGCAATTACTATATTTGAAATAGAAAAACATATACCTATGGTTAATAATTGAATTATTTTTAACATATAATTTATCCTTTTATCCTATTATTTATAAGAAGATGGGATGGTGCCCGGGGCCAGACTCGAACTGGCATGGTGTTGCCACCGAGGGATTTTAAGTCCCTTGCGTCTACCAAATTTCGCCACCCGGGCATAAAAATAATTAAGGCTGAAGACGGAATCGAACCGACGTACACGGCTTTGCAGGCCGCTGCATAACCACTCTGCCATTCAGCCATAAACTGATATATTACGAAATTAATTATAATGACATTTAAATATTTAATATCGTATAAAAAACTGGAGCGGGAAACGAGACTCGAAC
>JAGLFE010000233.1 GCA_023144675.1 Thiomargarita sp.
TTTGTTCAGGACTACCAAATATTTTTCTATACAACAACGCTATAGTGATATTCTTATAAAGAAGTACCATAATAATAACTTTATTGCAAGTTAAATCAATTAGTTAAAGTTTAAAATAGTATAGCAATATAAGAATGTTACTATATTAAAAACTAAGCTCCTAAACTAATTCCTACTTCATTAGCAGTTTTTATCCAAGAATGATCAAGTGGAACTACTTTACGTTTGCCAACCACTTCTTCTAAAGGAATTGCTTTAATGCGATGACCATTTAAACCAGCCATTACACCATAACGTTCCTTTTTAACTAAAGATACGCAAGCAGTTCCCAATTGAGTAGCAAATAGGCGATCAGAAGCGGATGGAACTCCACCACGTTGTAAATGCCCTAAAATTGTTACTCGTGATTCTAAACCAGTTATTTCCTCAAGTTGTTTCGTAAGACTGAAAATATTATTTCCTTGTTGTTCTTTTAACTGTTTTAATTGGCTTTTTATCGCTTTTCTTTCTTCTTTGTCTTCGGTTTTATTTATCGCTTCGAGCATGGATTGCATAGCATCTGCATCCTCTTTTGAAACCGCTCCTTCTGCCACCGCAACGATACTAAAATTTTTGCCTTTACGCAAACGCTGGCGAATTGCATCAGCCACTTTAGTAGTTTCATAAGGCATTTCGGGAATTAAAATCACGTGCGCTCCGCCAGCAATACCAGCTCCTAGAGCTAACCAACCAGCATTATGCCCCATAATTCCAACTACTACAATGCGATGATGACTATGGGCTGTACTATGTAAACGATCAACTGCTTCGGTTGCAATACTAAGTGCAGTATCAAATCCCAAAGTACTATCCGTCATAGACAAATCGTTATCAATAGTTTTGGGAATTGTAATTACATTCATGCCTTTTTGTGCCAATCGATAAGCATTTTTATGGGTACCGCCCCCGCCTAAGCACAATAATACATCCAAATGATGCTTATTATAATTATCCATCATGGCATCGGTCATATCTAATACTTTATCGCCCATTAGCATTTTATGAGGTTTATCACGACTTGTGCCTAAAAGCGTGCCACCTAAAGTTAAAATACCTGATATGCCTGCTTCATCTAAGCGAATAGTTCGATTTTCCATTAAACCACGAAATCCATCGCTAAAACCGATTACTTGCATACCTTTGGAAGCGAGGGCGGCTTTGCCAACAGCACGAATAGCTGCATTTAATCCTGGACTATCACCGCCAGCCGTTAATACACCAATTGATTGCATATTTAAATCTCCTGTAATAAATTACCAAAAATTGCTTCTATCTAAAAAATCTTGCCAAGTTTTATCTAATTTGATACGTTGTATCATTTGTTGGTGCGCATTCCAACCATATAAAAAATGTCGAATAGCTGTATTTTTTTCCATATTAATATTGTTTAATAATTTGGAAGCCTTATAGCTATCATTAATATTACCAATAATATCTTGTAGTTCTGAAACTTGATTATAAAATAATTGAGCTTTTTTATGAGGAAACAATTCAAAAAAGAAACGAATACCATAGTTTAATTTTTTAATTGTAATACGTAATTCATGTAACTGTTTAATATTTAATTGTATTAGTTCTTCGCCCTGTTGTTGAACCGTGTTAAATTGCGATTTTAGTATTTTGTTAGCAAAAGAACTAATTGGTTGTTCTAATTGATGTAACTGTTTGCTATTTAAATTTTTTCGCCAATAACGTTGTGTTATCCATTGACCAAGTTGTAATAGCAAACCATTATAACAACGTGAATGTAACATTTTACGCACATCTTTATAAGCCTGCTCTTTTAAAATACTGACTTGTAATTGTAAATTTTCCATTTCTGCTTCCAGTAATGGAGTTGTAACTGATTGTAAAAATATTTCTTTTAAGTTAAAAATTAATACGTCTAAATCTCTAGCAACACCTAAAATTTTAATCAGGTGTTTTATTTTTTTTTCAATCTTAATATAACTTTTTTCTGGTATAAGAGGAGAATATAAACTCAAACAAGAACGTAAACGCCGTAATGCAACTCGCATTTGATGTACGCCCTCAATATCTTTACCATACAATACCATATCTTCATTAGCTTGTAAATGATTAATAGAATGTTGTATGATATTAATAAATGTTTGTTCAGTTGTCATTTCTTTATTAAGATTGACTTTTGTAGCTTTTTGAAAATCAATTGGTGTGGATTGACATAAAGCATAACCACGAGCGGCTTTACTTTTATTTTCCACCTGAAAAGATACTTTTTTATACAAAGTGCGAGCAACTTCATAAAGTACTTCAGGTTTACCTTTTTTCAATTCTAATTCGACTTCGCTAATAATAACTTCGGCTGAATCAGTTTTGATTTTACCTTGATCCAATGCTACTTCAATTCGACTATCATCATCTAAAACTACATCCCAAGTTGTTCGCATAAAATCAGTGATAAAAATCGGATTAATCTGTTTTAAAGCTGACTTTTTCTGACACCATTTAGGTAAGGCTGAATTTGGGAATAAATCAAGTTCTAGTTTATTAGCCGTTATTTCCATTTCCCATTCTTTACGCCGATGTAATCCACCTAAACCTGAACCAGCAGTTTTTAACGTTTGCACTTGTTTTTCGCCAATGCTACGCACCCGTATTCCTATTTTATCTTTTAATAATTTATAATCTAGTGTGTCAAAATAAGTGCTATAAAGATGTTGGCTAATTTTACTATAATTAAATGCTTGTAATAAAGGATGTTGGGTTAATTTGCTAATGTTTTTTGGCTCAATAGCTAATTTTAACTCTATCTCAGTGGACATAAAAAATTCTCGTTTCGTTATAGAAAATTAGGAATTATACATTGACAATTCTAATTAAGAGTCAAAAAGATTTATTAGTAACTATCTGCCAAGAAATACGTATAAAATTAAGTAAAAAATGTAGTGCTGAGGAACGAAGCGCATC
>JAGLFE010000234.1 GCA_023144675.1 Thiomargarita sp.
GATGCGCTTCGTTCCTCAGCACTACATTTTTTACTTAATTTTATGCGTAAGTTCTAATTTGGTAGATAGTTACAATTATACAGCATTTTTATTAGACTTCTCGCATAAGAAAAAAATAAGCAGTTATTTTATATTTATGATTGGTAATGGACAACCGTCTGCTTTAACCTTAAATCCGAAAAAAGTTCTTGGGCAAGCATCTTGATAATCAGCCACTCCATCCCGATCAAAATCTTTTGGACAACCTTTATAATTAACGCCCTTAGAAATAGCTTCTTGACTATCGTTTGGACAAGCATCTTGATAATCAGCAAACTTATCTTGATCCGAATCCAAGGAACAACCAAGAGAATCAACTCCTTTAGAAATTTCCAACGCCGTATTATAGCGACATTGATCGTGATCATCCTTGAGACCGTCTTTATCACTATCGGGAATTATAATTTTTAGCTCGGGTAAATTAGGAGTAAGTTTAGGTGGATTGATGTTATTAAACGTTGGTTTATTTGGCTGTATGGATTGTATGGTAACAATTTTTGGATTATTTATTTTAGCATTTTTTTTAACTACAAACACAAAATCGCCCCGCGATAATTCATAATCCTTAATTTTACCATATTGGGGGGTTTGAGAAGTATATTGCGGCACTTTGTTTCTTAAATAAAGCCCTAATTCTTGCCCAGTTATATAGCCATCTTGATATAAATCCCCCCAACCATAACGTAAAGCATCAATAAAAGCTGGAGTAAATACACTTTTAGCTGGGACAAATTCATTTGCACTTCCCGCTGTGATAAACTGACGTACTGGTTCCTGAACGGATTTATTAATCTGTGGTGGTACGGTTGGTAAATTTCTTGCTTGAAAAATAGTTCCCGAAAAACAACTATCAAACAAAAACAAAACATGTTTGGCTTCAATTCGCCGCGCCCAAGTCAACACTTGATCCATATCCACTGCCTGTTGCAAAAACTTTTTTTCATTAACACTGGGATTAGGTGCATTAACTGGCACTAAATAGCCTTTATCATTGCGTGTATAACCATGTCCCGAATAAAAAAACAATAGCCGATTATTACGATCAAAACCATATTGGTTGATAAAAGTATCGAAACGTTCCTTGAAAGTATCATAATTTAAATTAAAAGCGGTTTCAACCTGAAACCCCTGCGATATTAATACCTTTTCGACTTCTCGCAACTCGCCTGGAATTGCTTCCAAACTTGGCCAACCATTAGTATATCGGCTTTCCCCAATTAAAAGTGCATAACTCCCAGAATAGGAAGATAATATATCACGTCCAAATGTATTCACAGTTGCTGGTTTAACAGCTTGAACAGTCTTTATCGGTTTATCCCGCACCAAATTCATTTCAGGACCTCTATGCTGAACTGGTTGTATTTGGTTTTCACAAGCCGATAATAAGGCAAATATTGTGATTAATGCACCATAAATAAACAACCTTTGCAGAAAGTTCATATTTTTCTTAAAATCCAATCGCTAATCCAGATTTTCTAGGATCAACTGCGCCAAAAAAAACGCCTGAGTTCGGATCAATTAAAATGCTAGAAGCTGCTCCCATAGTTTTTTTAATTTTAATTTTATGTCCAATATTGGTTAATAAATTCAAAGTGTCGATATTTAAACCCTCTTCAACTCTTAATTCATCAGGCAACCATTGATGATGAATTCTAATGGCATTAACTGCTTCTTGAATATTCATTTGGTGGTCAATTACGTTCATAATAACTTGCAAGGTGGTAGTAATAATTCTCGAACCGCCAGGACTACCAGTAATTAAAAATGGTTTGCCTGCTTTTAATACAATAGTTGGGGACATAGAACTTAACATACGTTTATGCGGTACAATCGAATTAGCATCGTTACCAATTAATCCATAAGCATTGGGTACACCTGGCTTTGCACTAAAATCGTCCATTTCATTATTAAGCAAAAATCCAGCATTAGCAACCATGATTCCAGAACCGAAACTGAAATTAAGCGTATAGGTATTTGCCACCGCATTTCCCGCTTGATCAATTACTGAATAGTGAGTGGTTTCATCACTTTCTGTAATTGATAATTTTCCTGGAGCAATTAGTTTACTGGGAGTTGCTTTAAGATTATTCCAATTGGATTTGACTAAAGAAAGTTGTTGTCCAGAATTGGAAAGCGAAAACGGAATTTTAGTCCTTAATTCTATTGCATAATTTTTAGAAATCAAGGCAGCAACTGGAACTTTGACAAAATCAGCATCTCCAAGATATTTTGACCGGTCCGCATAAGCTCGTTTCATGGCTTCACTCATTATATGAATCGTTGCTGCTGAATTATGTCCTAAACTTTGTATATCATCTTTTTCTAAAATATTCAGTATTTGGATAATATGAATACCGCCAGAACTTGGAAGTGGCATAGAATAAATTTCATAACCCCGATAATTTCCAACAACTGCTTCCCGAATAATGGGTTTATATTTGGCTAAATCAGCTTTGCTTATTAAACCATGATTTGCTTCCATCTCTGTTACAATTAATTCCGCAATTTTGCCTTGATAAAATGCTTGAATACCTTCTTTAGCTATTATTTTTAAGGTATTTGCCAAGTCTGTTTGAATAAATAAATCTCCAGTTTGATAAAGCTGTCCTGATTCTTTAAAGAAAATAGCTTGGGCAGCGGGATTTTTTTCTAAATTATCTTTATGATTCAATAACGCTTGGCTTAACCAAGGTGTTACTATAAATCCCTGTTCGGCTAATTCAATCGCTGGCGCAATAGCTTTTTCTAACGGGAAAGTGCCATATTTTTCTAAGGCTAAAGTTAAACCAGCTACAGTACCAGGAACTCCTGCGGCTAAATGACTAAATTGGCTTAATTGATAATCCACTTGCCTTGCTTCGTTTAAAAACATATCTTTATGTGCTAAAGTAGGTGCGGTTTCCCGATAATCAATAGCAACTATTTGTTTGCTCTCGGCTAAATGTACTAGCATAAAGCCACCGCCGCCAATATTGCCAGCACTAGGGTAAGTAACTGCCATTACAAAGCCAATCGTTACAGCAGCATCAATTGCATTTCCGCCTTGTTGCAATACTTTTAAACCTATTTGACTGGCTAAGGATTCTTCCGTTACTACCATGCCATGTTTAGCCATAACAGGTGAAAATCTATCTTTGGAATCAAGTGGCATAGATTGTACTGCGGTAGATATTAAAAAAGATAATAAATAGAATTGCGCTAATATTTTCATCGTTTTTTTGACCATTTTAATAAGTTGATTTTTTAAGATAGAATTTAAATTTTAGAAGTGAATGTTTTGGGCTACGATTTATAAGTAAACTAAATATTTTCTAAGTTACGATTCGGATAGTTTATTATTATTAACTTAATTATTTTCATCAATTATGTGAATTATTCATAACGCTCTTTTTTCGATTTTATAACCTTTATTACATCATCGTGTTTTTGACCATCAATAATATCTTTCAAGTGAAGATAATTAGTTTTTTTGTAACTATCTACCATTTTTGTAACTATCTACCAATTA
>JAGLFE010000235.1 GCA_023144675.1 Thiomargarita sp.
ACTAGAAAATCGGCTAATTCTGGAATATCTTCAATTCGTTCCCGTAATGGCGGTAATATTATTGGCATTACATTGAGGCGATAATATAAATCTTCACGAAAAAAACCTTGTTCAACCTTAGTTTCTAAATCAACATTGCTGGCGGTAATAATACGAACATCTACTTTTAAAGTTCGATTCCCACCGACCCGCTCAAATTCGCCTTCTTGAAGTACTCGCAACAATTTTGCCTGAAAAGCTGGTGGAATATCTCCAATTTCATCTAAAAATAAAGTTCCACCATGCGCACGCTCAAACCGTCCTTTATGTTGATTAATCGCTCCACTAAAAGCACCCTTTTCATGCCCAAATAATTCGGATTCTAGTAAATTATCAGGCAAAGCTGCACAGTTGACTTTGATAAAATCATTGCTATTACGTGGTGAGTTATAGTGAATGGCATTAGCAATCAATTCCTTGCCAGTTCCCGATTCCCCACGAATTAAAACGGTGGTATTCCATTTAGCCACTTGTCGCACCAATTCAAACACTTTTTTCATTGGAGTGCTATGACCGATAATATTAGTAAATCCATATTGACCACGCACTACTCGGCGTAAATGATCTCGTTCATCAGCTAATTCACGCTGTTGTTGCTCAATTTTATTGGCTAAACGCACGGTTTGTCCGATAAGTTGCGCTACCATTTCCATAAAACGAGTTCTATCTGGCAGTAAATTTTTATTTACCTGGGTAGGTTGGGCAGTAAATACGCCAATTAATACATCTTGATTAATAATAATAGGCACTCCAATAAAAGGTAATTTTAAATCGTAGAGTCCTAAACGATTCAAGAAACGAGAATCATTGGCAATATGTTCCAAAACAATCGTTTTACCAGTTTTCATAATAGTTCCAATAATTCCTTCCCCAGAACGATAATAAACTGTATCAAATAATAACTGTTTATCATTAGAATAAATCGAACAAATCGATAAATTACCCATTTCATCCCGCAAAGTAACCATGCCATATTGCATATCAACAGTATCATGTAACACCTGTAACACCGCCTGTAAAGTATCTTGCAATTTTATAGAACTATTTAATATTTTTCCCATTGCAAATAAGGCATTTAATTCAGCTTCAATTAAAATAGTCCTAGTTATATTTAAATTCGCCGAAGACATATTAAATATCGTTAGTTAATTCAAAGTAACCACTAATAATAAGGGTAAATCTCGGTGCTCGGTTTTCGTTACGTATTTCTAAGCGTTCTATGATTACAAAAAAAGGCGATTTAGCCGTTGCCAATAATAGTGAACTAAGTTGTTTTATAATAAAATTAGCATCTAAGCGTGCAGTTACTTTAGTTAAATCGGGTTCATTTGGTACAGCAGAAGAAGATTCAATGCGTAAATAGGCTTTTTCCATTTTAGTTTTAGCAATTTCCATATCCAGCCATTTTTGAAAAGTAGCTTGAGCTAAACCTTGCGTACTTGCTTGCCAAAATTTGGTTTCTAAGGTATCACGTAGAATTTTTGCTTTAGTAGCCCGTTCCACCCATTCATCTTGTTTAGCAATGTCTTGTAATTGGGCTAAACGTTCTAATTCATTTTGGTGATTTTGATAAAGCTGAGTTTTGTAATCATTTAAAGTGAATAAAAAATAACTTAATAACAAAGCAATAATTATCCAAATGCCAAATCTTAAACGCTCATTATTCTTAAATTCTTTAATTGCCGCCGCAATTTCTGTTTGCATTATTAAACCTTGAAATAGTAAACATGCTAAAATAAAACCATATTTTGATAAACAATGTAAATACTAGCTTAATTTATTTATTAGTTTAGAATAAATATTATACTACTTAAATAAGTATTTTAATTTACAAAGGAAAAATATAATTGTTGCAAAATAAAAAAATTACGCATTAAAAGTAAATCTTTATAATTCAAAGTTACTGATAAATAATTCTTAAAACTAAATCCTTCAAATTACAATTAATATGAAACTTAATAATAATCAAGAAATCATTCACTATTTACACCGCCATTATTACCCAATTTGTCGCTTATCCACCGCCCGTTTAAAAGAAGCTGAAGATTTATCTCGCATTTTTAAGCTTAAACCGAATGAAAATGTTGAATTAAGTATAGAATTTGGCGACTATTTTTATCTTGTTACTGGTCGTATTCAGATGGTGGTTGATAATGTTGAAAAGACTATTATTCATGCTAATAAAATAGTTGGTAAGCCAATTAGTATTCCAAATGATGCAAGTACTATTAAATTTAAGGTGTTAGAAAATAGTATTATTTGTAATATCAAGAATGATGTGGTTGACCATCTGTTATCTTGGGATGGGATTATTGCCACGCATAGTTACGAAATCCATCCTGACCTAGCTGAAATTATTGATAATATTAGAAATTCCTTAGCTTTTCAACGGTTGCCATTAGAATGTGTCATCGGGGCTTTCAAATGTATGAAAACGGTTAAAGTTAAAACTGGTGATGAAATTATACGTCAAGGGGATCAAGGAGAGAGATTTTACCTAATTAAATCGGGTCGAGCTGAAGTGTGGGTGTTAGAAGAATTTGAAGATAAACCTGAAAAAGTAAGCGAATTGGGAGAAAATGATTCATTTGGAGAACAAGCCTTATTGGCAGATCAACCTCGTAGTGCTACGGTGAAAATGATTGAGGACGGGGAATTATTAGCTTTGGAAAAACCTGATTTTTTAAAATTTTTCTCCAAAACTATGGTGCGGGAAGTTGATGTTAATGTTGCTAAAGCGATGATAGATAGCGGTTATGAGCTAATTGATGTGCGTTTTGAAGAAGAATATGAAGCCCTTTATATTCCAGCAGCGAGTTTAATCCCATTAAATGTTTTTCGTGAAGGTATGGAAACTTTAGCCAAAAATAAACAATATGTTATACATTGTCGTAGTGGCAAACGAAGCCGTGTAGCTGCATTGTTGATGTCTGAACAGGGATTTGATGCTGTTTCTATGCAGGGCGGAATCATAAAATGGCCTTTTGAAAAGAAGGGGCTTAGTATGAAAACAAGTTCAATTCCAAATAAATATTTATAAAAATTCTGCAAAAGTATGAAAACACCTAAATAATACCTCAATAAAGTGTTTAAAACTTAAATTTAATCGGGTTGACATTAATAAAGTTTAAACGTAACTATTTACCAAGAAATACATTTTACCCGACTTAATTCAATATGTTAATCCAACTACCAGAGTGATGCGCTTCGTTCTTCAGCAGCATCCTACATTTTACCCGACTTAATTTAATATGTTAATCCAACTACCAGAACACATTAGAAAAAATGCTACCGAACCAAAGATTTGGATACGGGGATTTTTTATGCTAATTTACGCTATGATTTATAATCTTGCTCAATGTGCTATTATGGGAATAGTATTTTTTCAATTTGGGGCAACAGTATTGACAGGAAAACCTCATCATCGTCTTACAGTATTTGGGGAAAGTTTAAGTATTTATATTGCACAAATACTGAATTATTTATTTTATAGTACCGAAAAAAAGCCTTTTCCACTCAGTAGCTGGCCAAAATTGGTCGAAAAGAAAGACTCGGAAGCATTAGAATTAACTGAACCAGAACCACCAATTAAGAAGCAGGATTAATCACTATTTTTGTAAAATTCTTCAAACCATAAAACTTGCAGAAGCTTCAATCGCTGATAAAATATGTTGTGGTTTAAGATTTAAACGTTTTCCCTTCACAATAGCTATTATTTGACGCATTTCCATTTCTCGTAACAATACATAAGCAAATATTTTAGCCAAAGTAAAGTTACGCAACTTCAAAGTAACATAAGCAACCTGTTTAACTTCCTGCATTAAACGTTGATCAACTGCAAAAATCGTATCAGTATCTTTTAATAAACCTAATAACGGTTCTGGCAAATTTTCTAATACTTCTGGTAAAGAATTCAATTCAGCTAATTTTTGTAATACTGCCCGATTTAAACGATAAGGCGTAGGCACAAGCAAATAATAAGTTTCCGCCGCTGATAAGTTGTAAACAAATCGATAACGCAATAACCAAAGTAAATTTAAACGGTCGATAAAAATACTAATTAGCGGTAATAAATAATAATATTGCGTATTATCTAGGGTACGTACTTTTTGCACCAAACCCAGTAAATAATGCCGATCAATTGCTGCATCTAAAGAATAAAGTTGATGTTCTTTTTCATAAACTCGTCTTACTTGGCGGGCAATAGGACTATAATGGCTATTTTCTAATTCACGCAACAATTCATTTACATCTTCAGTGCGTAATAATTTTTCAATCGGTAGAATAGTTAATGGTTTCAAGTCTAATAGTTGTTCTGAGATGGTTTTGGTTTCTAATTTAGAAATTTTACCCCGCACGATAGTTTTAATATTAGCAATATCATGTTTGCGAAACCAATACATTAATAAATCATAATTAATACCAGATAATGGACGGGTCAAGATTTTAAAATCCAGCAACATTTTTATTAACCAAACACGTTCCAAATTTGCTGAATCTATATTTTCCCACTCGTTATCATCATAATTTGTTAAGGCGATGTTGCCAAGCGGTTGATTCAATAATGCTGTTAGTTGTTTGTCGGAAAATAAACGTCCCGCTAAGATTGAAACCCGTGTATTTACATAAGCATATTCTATCATTGCGGTTGCCCTATTTGCATAAGTAGTTGAATACTTGCATCTAGGGCTTTTTGTTCATTATCTGTAGCAAGTTTGCGTAAGTTTTCTTTACGTTCTTCGTAACGTTTTTTTAATTCAGCAATGGTTTGAATCGCACGCTGGTTAGATTTTTCTAAAAAGTCAGTATGTAAATTTGGAATTTTAGTTTTGAATTCTTCTTCCATTTGCTGTGTTTCTTGTAAGGTATTATTAATAATTCGTTCACGTTCTGATTTTGCTTCAGCAACTAATTGTTCTGCTTCTATTTCAACAGCTAATAAGCGTTTTAAAGTATCTTCCATGTTTATATTCCTAAAAAAGTTGTAACTATTTACCAAGTTAAGAAATACGTATAAAATTAAGTAAAAAATGTAGGATGCTGCTGAGGAATGAAGCGCATCAATCGTGTTAAAATTTTCGCATTTAAAGTTTAATTGGTAAATAGTTACAAAAAGTTTAATTTATTTAAGCTTTGAAAACTTTATTTTTTTGAGCCTATTCCAATATATATTATATAATGATTTTTTCACTTTTTCAAGTTTTTTTGAGGAAGAGTGAGTAATTACCATAAAAAAACGGTTGCTAGAAGGAAAAATTTATGTCATCGATTTTAACTCAAACTTTATTTGCTGGTTTGTTGGATAGTCCAGCGGTGGTGGAGGCAACGGCGCATGTTTTAGAACGGGCGATTCCAGTTATTAAGGAGCATTTTACTTTAACTGCGGCTGAAATTAGTAAAGCTTATCAAAATAGTTGCCGTTATAGTTTTGTGGCGATTCAGATTGGTTTGGAGTCGCCTGATTCGTTGATTAAGAAAGTGCGTTATCCCAATATTACTCGTGAATTTGCTCGGCAGGTTGAAAATGATTATTTTCAGCCTTTTAGTGAGCAACATGATGCTTTGCGAAATACTTTGGTTAAGTCATTGAAAAAATGGGCAAAAACTACTGATAAATTGTTTGTGATTAAGGAAATAACTGAGGAGGATTTAGCGGCTTTTATTGTGCAACGGGAAACTGCGGCGATTGGCGATTTGATTTTAGCGCAGATGGCGGATATTGAAGCGGTTGATGATGGTTTATCGGCGTTTTTGCGGTTTAAAAGCTTGTTGGGCGATAGTGTGTTATTTTTCTTTCGGGAGCAGTTGCGTACTGATTCACGGGTGCAGGCAACGCAAATGGCTTTGCAACAAGAGCGGTTATGTATTGAGGTTAAGAATGTTCAGGCAACTTTGGATGATTTAAAGGAAACTCAAGCACGGCATCCGTTTTTAACTGAGCAAATTAGTTTGCAAATTGAAAATTTAGCGCAATGGCAAACTCAACATAAGCAATTATTGGGTTTTCAAAATCGTTTTGCTGGTCAGTTGGATAAGGTTTTGGATTGGGCGCAGGATTTAACTGTGAATGTGGCTTTTTTGCAAGAAGATGTGGCTGAAATTAAGCAAGATGGCAAGCGGAATTTATCTTTAACTGAGCAAATATTAGCCAATTTAGAAGCTTTGATGGCGCAGCAAGGTTTATCGGCGCAAATGAAGGTGCGTGATGAGTTTACCCAGCATAATGAGCAAAGTTTGCAGTTGATTAAGGAAGCTTGGCAACAATTTAAGGGCTTATCAGCGCAAAGTCCTGATTATTATCGTTTGGCGAATAATTTTGGTAGTGTGTTATCTTCGACGGGGGATGTGAAGAAGGCGATTGGTTTGTTTCAACAGGTGGTTGAGCGGAGTTCGCAACCAGAGGAACAGGCTTTGGCGTATTTTAATTTGTTTCAATTGCAGTTGCGGGAAAAGCAATATAAGGTAGCGGTGAATAATTTGCAAGCGGCGATAAAAATTGACCGCCATCGTTATGCTTTGCATGATGTGCATAAGTATCCAATTAAGCGATTATTGGGTGCGGGCG
>JAGLFE010000236.1 GCA_023144675.1 Thiomargarita sp.
GGCATCACCTACGTAGGTAGTTACGGATTATCAATTAAATTACTGAAGTTACGCAGATGCGAAATGCTAAATTGGAAACTGACTTATCATAAGGACTACGAAAATTTAACAGAAATTAATATAAAATCTAAAGCCTTATATTTTCTCTATTTCTATTTTATCTGCGTAACTTCAATTAAATTATTACTCATTATTAGCCGCATCATAAATCGCAACTTCATGGCTGGTATCAGGTAAAATTCCATAAGGATTAACCATAAGTACTTTCGGTAATTGATTAAAACCTCTGTATTCAACTGTAACCATATAAGCTTGCTGATTTTTAGTTGGAGGTTGTATTTTCACATCTTCTTGACTTTCATCGTCTTCAGCACTAATTAATTGGCTAATTTCTGCTGGCGATTTAATTTGAATAGCAATGGTGTAATATTTATTGCTAGTAGAAAAGTTAAACCAACCACGCAATTCTGCAAGTTGTTCGGGTTCTATAAATTCATTGAAATCACCATAATTTTTAAATTCTTCTTCATAACGTTGGGTTAAAATAATATCTGCTATATCTGCACTCATTCCAGGTAACATCATTAAAGCTTCTCGGGTAGCTAAATTAGGATTAATAGTTAAATTACTAATATTGCTATACATGGTAAAAGTATTTTCCAAATCCACCCCTTTTAACAATTCCGCAAATCCTTTGATTAATAACAATTCTCTAACCGTTTCAATCGGTCCATTACGGGGTTTATAAACTGGGATTTGAGTTTCTGCATAATAATCCTCTTCCGCTCCATTCAAACGCTCATCATCATCCCGATCAAGCCAATCATTCCAAGCATCTTTTAAAGAAGCAATTAGTTCTAAATCATCACCCAACTTGTTTTTAAGTAATCGGCGCAATTGAAATTTTGATAAACGGCTTAAATTAATTTTACCTGCATGATTATAAATACGCACCATCACCGTATTTGGAACTGAATAAGCTAAATCATTTAATATCCGCCCATCAAACCGATATTTTTTATTTTTACGTTCACTTAAAGGTACATCTTCCATACCAGGTGGGTCAGGCATGTGGTTAATAGCAATTTCCATTTTAGCAACTTGTAAAGCTTGTAAAGTATCATTCCATGCTTGTAAGCCTATTTTATTATATAAAACTATTTTCGTGGATAAACGTACTTCTCCAGCTAATACGGTTATTAAAATAGTGGCTATGACTGCAAACCAAAGAACAATAATAAGGAGTGCGCCTTGTTGTTTAATTTTATTCATGGTGAAATATTTTTATTTAAAGTATGAATTAAACCCAATAAGATTAACAAAGCAAGCCTAAAATTTTGTTAATTATTTGATACTTAACTGATTTTTTTGAAAAATTACTACATTATTCAGAACTACTAATTTCTATTATAATCCCTTTTTTATTTGATAACACGCCCTAAATAAATTTATATTTTAGATTTACTAACGCACTTATTTAATTGGCATAATTGGTTTTCACAATTAACATGATGCTCAACTTTAATAAATTTATAGAAAATTTCGCTAACTAATTTTCTGTTTGTAATATAATAATCAACTATAAAATTATTATGCTAATAAAGGAACATTATGTCTAAAAAATACCTATTTATTGTTTATTATTCTCTAGTTCAAGCTATATTATTTATTTCGATACCAACTTGTTTGGCTGAAACCACCGAACAAATCTCTTTAGCAGAAATTAAATCTGGTCAAGTTGTTTTACCGTGGCAAGAATTGAAAAAATTACTTGAAGAAATTCAAACTTTAAAAAAAGATATTGCTAAATTTGAACAACTTCAAGCAAAAAATAAAAAAAATAAGCCTGAATTATTGCCTGTTGATTATTCCATAATCGAATCACAGTTTGAAGGTGATGTCAAAGGTTTATCTGCTAATTTTAGAGCCAAGTTTTCAGTACAAATATTAAAAGATGGTTGGGTTAAAATACCTTTTTTTGCCAATACGGTTGGTATCAGTAGTATCAAAATCTATGAGCAAAATTCAAATGCGACCGTTACTTCAGTCAATTTACAATTAGAAAATAAACAAAATAATAAACAGCGCGCCCAGTTTCTACGAGATAAGGATGGCTACTATTTGCTTACTAAAGGCTACCATGCTTTAAATATCGAAGCTAATTTATATGCACCTATTCAAGTCAACGAATTAAATTATAGCTTTGCCTTTACACCACCGCGGGCGGTGATTAATCGTATTCGTTTAGCCATTAATGAGAAAGGAGTTAATGTCATTGATAAAACCGTGCATACTTATTTAATTCAAGCCGAAAATGGTGGAACTATTATAGAAACAATATTAAGTGAACATGAAAAATTAAAACTCGGATGGAAAATAGAAAAAGATAGTGGTACTAATCGCAAAAGTGAGGCGATTTTATATACTTTAAGCTCAATTAATAAATCGAATATTATTATCCATAATACTGCTATACTGAGTTACTTGAATTCATTTGAACAAGTTACCTTTTCGGTGCCATTAAATGTAGAAATTTTGGATGTGAGCAGTGTTGATATTGAACAATGGACTATTGAAAAATGGGAAAACACTCAACTTATTAAAATAATTGGGCAATCTAAACCTCGTACAATAACTAAAGTAGATATATCTTATCAATTAAAATATGCCTCATTACCTGCCGAAAAAATCAAGCTTCCCAGTATGAAAATTATTGGAACTGATACTATAGAAGGATTTATGGGCGTTGAAGTATTAGGTAATTTAGAAATTACTACCATTGGTATTACTGATGGTATGCAAATGCTGGCTAAGGATTTACCGAAAATTTTATGGAAAAAGTCAACTAAACCTTTATTATATGGTTATCAATTTAGCAGCCCACTATTTAGTTCAACCTTTAACATAAAAGGCTATGAAGAGATTGAAACAGTGGTGGCTAATGTTGACTTGATTGATAGCACTACTCACCGAACTCTTGAAGGTAAAAGTATTACTCGGATTTTATACCATATTCGTAATAATGATCGCCAATTTTTAGAACTGATTTTACCACCAAAATCACGACTTTGGCAAGCTTTTTTAGATGGACGACCAATTAAACCAGCTCAAAAAGATACTGGTGAAATATTAATTCCTATGAAAAAGTCAAATGGTCAAGGAGTTGAATTAGAAACCTTTGTGATTGAGATTGGCTACATTACTGAAGTCAATAAATTAAGTCTGAAGGGCGATATATTAAATCAATTACCAACTATTGATATTCCAATTAGCTATTTAAGATGGAATTTATATCTGCCTGAATATTATCAATATTCCAAATTTGAAGGCTTATTAAAACAAGTAACTAATTTTTCCAATAATTTACAAAATCAATATACCATAAAATCGCAAATTGATATTCCTACTCAAGGACAAAAATTTTTATTTGAGAAATATTTAATTATTGAAGAACAACCTTATATACGTGGAAAATATGGGCAATTTTTAGGTAATGATATTTTTCTATCTTTACATCCTGATAATAATAGTTATTTGCAACCACAACAGATTCAAACAAACTTGAAACCTTTGACTGAGGAAAATTTATCTACTTCCTCAAAAATACGACCAGAGCAAGTAACTCCAAATTGGTAATAATTAGCTAAAATCAATTTAAAGAAAAAAAGAAAACGTATAAAATCAAGTACAAATGTAGGATGCTACTGAGAAACAAAGCGCATCAATCGTGTTAAAATTTTAACTCTTAATTTGTATTTAAAGTTTAATTGATAGATAGTTAAAATAATGGTAGTCCTGAACAAAGTAGT
>JAGLFE010000237.1 GCA_023144675.1 Thiomargarita sp.
GCATCAATCATGTTAAAATTTATTTAAAGCTTTAATTGGTAGATAGTTACAAAAAAAGACTAATCTTCCAAAGATAAACTATAAATATAAGCTGTTAACAAATGAATTTTAGCCTCCCCTAGAAATTTACCATGAGCAGGCATTTTACCTTTACGTCCATTAGTTAAAGTCTCTCTAATTTTAGCCTCTGAACCGCCATACAGCCAAATATTATCAGTTAAGTTAGGAGCTCCCATAGGTTGCATACCAGTACCAGTCATACCATGACAGACAAAGCATATACGTTTGAAATGCTTTTCGCCTTCAACAGCTGCTACAGAATCATGTTTATTAGCACTTAAACTCAATATATATTGCACTACGTTATCAATATCGGCATCGGTTTTAAGACCATTCATCTTAGCAGATGGCATCATACCATTACGTCCATTAGTAATCGACATTTTAATAGCTTTTGGAGTACCACCATAGAGCCAATCTTTATCGGTTAAATCAGGATAACTAATAGTACCACGTGCATCAGAACCATGACAATTGGTACAATAAGTCATATAAAGACTATGACCTAATTGCGTAGCTTCTTGGTTTTTAACTAATGTTTTAATGGGTTCATTTTTATATTGTTCATATAAAGGACCATATTTTTCATCAGCTACAGCCATTTCTGCCTTATATTCTGCAACCGCAGACCAGCCAATAAGTCCCTTGTAAGAACCTAAACCAGGATATATTACCAAATAAACACAGGCGGTAAATATACTGATGTAAAATAAATACAACCACCATCTAGGTAAAGGATTATTGTATTCTGCAAGGTCTTCATCCCAAACATGACCCATAGTTTTTACTTCATTATCAGGATTATCACTAGGTTGGTCTCTTAATAAAATTAGGAGAATGATACAACCTAAAATACCACCTAAAGTACCGGTAATTATAAACCAGTCCCAAAATTGGCTCACAAAAATAGTTTCTTCAAACATGAGCCTGCTCCTGTTTTATAGGTTTAATCGAATCATCATCATTAATGGGTGCATTAGCAGCACTATCAAACTTTCTACGGCTGCTGAACGTCCATATAACAATCCCTAGAAAAAGTACCAATACTACAATGGTCCATATCGACTGAAAAAGTATTAAAATATTCATTAATTACCTCGTTGTCTTAATAGAAGTGCCAAGATTTTGTAGATGAGCAACTAATGCTTCTAATTCAGTTTTGCCTTCTACCGCCGCTGGTGCATTTTTAATTTGTTCATCAGTATAAGGATGACCAAACCAGTCTTTCAATGCTTGCATACGATATTGCACTTCTTCACCATCAATTAAACTATCTGCTAACCAAGGATAACCTGGCATAACTGATTCTGGTACTACATCACGTGGATTCATTAAATGTGCATAATGCCATTCATCACTATAACGTCCTCCAACTCGATGTAAATCAGGACCAGTTCGTTTAGAACCCCATTGGAAAGGACGATCATATACAAATTCACCTGCTACTGAGTAATGTCCATATCTCTCTGTTTCAGCCCGAAATGGACGAATCATTTGCGAATGACATACCATACAAGATTCACGAATGTAAATATCGCGACCTGCTAATTCTAAAGCAGAATAGGGTTTTAAATTATCTACTGGTTTAATCAATGATTCCATAAAAAACAAGGGTACGATTTGTACTAAACCACCAATGCTTATTACAAAAACTATCAAAACCATCATCAAACCAATGTTTGTTTCAATCTTTTCATGTCCCATTTGTTATCTCCTTAATGTGCTAATATTGGGTCTGGAATTGTATCATTGATTTCAGCGGTTTTAGGTCCATTAACGGTTCTAAACACATTGTAAGCCATAATCAACATACCAATAAGGAATAATGTTCCGCCTAACCAACGAATCATATAATAAGGGTGCATCGCTTGCACTGATTCTACAAAGCTATAAGTCAAAGTTCCATCCGCATTAACTGCTCGCCACATAAGACCTTGCATGATACCAGAAACCCACATTGAGGTAATATACAATACAACACCGGTAGTTGCAATCCAGAAATGATATTCTACTAATTTAAGACTATACAAGGTTCGTCCAAATAAACGCGGAATTAAGTAATATAAACTACCTATGGAAATGAATGCTACCCAACCTAAAGCTCCAGAGTGTACATGACCAATAGTCCAGTCAGTATAATGAGATAAGGCATTGACAGTTTTGATTGCCATCATTGGTCCTTCAAAAGTGGACATACCATAGAAGGAAATTGATACAATCAAGAAACGTAAAATAGGATCACTACGTAACTTGTGCCAAGCACCAGATAAGGTCATCATACCATTAATCATACCACCCCAAGAAGGAGCTAATAAAATTATAGACATTACCATACCTAAAGTCTGTGTCCAATCAGGTAAAGCGGTGAAATGTAAATGATGTGGACCAGCCCAAATATAAGTAAAAATTAACGCCCAAAAATGAACTATTGATAAACGGTAAGAATAAACAGGTCGTTCAGCTTGTTTAGGAACAAAATAATACATCATGCCTAAAAATCCAGCCGTCAAGAAGAAACCAACTGCATTATGCCCATACCACCATTGAATCATAGCATCTTGCACCCCAGCATAAGCAGAATATGATTTCCACATACCAACGGGTAACGCTAAATTATTAAAAATATGTAATATGGCAATGGTAATGATGAAAGCACCATAAAACCAGTTAGCTACATAAATATGGGGAGTACGCCGTTTTATAATAGTACCAAAAAAGACTACAGCGTAAGTTATCCACACCACAGCGATAAGAATGTCAATTGGCCATTCTAATTCTGCATATTCTTTAGTAGTAGTAATACCTAAAGGTAAAGTAATTGCTGCTAATACGATGACCAGTTGCCAGCCCCAAAAGGTAAAAGCTGCCAATTTATCTGAAATTAAACGTACATGGCAAGTGCGTTGTACGACATAATAAGAGGTTGCAAATAAAGCTGATCCACCAAAGGCAAAAACTACAGCATTGGTGTGTAACGGTCGTAAACGACTAAAAGTTAAATATGGAATATCCATATTAAGCCAGGGCCATGTCAGTTCAGCGGCGATAAACACTCCCACTGTCATACCGACAATCCCCCATACAATTGACATGATGGCGAATTGCCTAATAACCTTATAATTATAGGTTTCTGTCATAGTTTTTCCTATTTGTCATTGTCCATTAAAATTTCATGAGCTGGTCCTTCTAAATCATCAAATTGACCAGAATTTATAGCCCATAAAAAAGCCCAAATAATCATACCTACCAAAAATAATGAAATAGGAATGAGTAAAAATAATATCTCCATATATAATATTCTATATTTTTGAAATATATGAAATAAAGTAATTTATAATAAATTTTGTTCCAAAAAATTATGTAACTATCTACCAAGAAAT
>JAGLFE010000238.1 GCA_023144675.1 Thiomargarita sp.
AATTTATTTATCATTACTTAAAACCGCAATTTGTTTTTCAAATATTTGTTGGATACCTTGTTTAGCTAAATCCAACATAGATTGTAGTTCATTTGGGTGGAAAGCATGACCTTCAGCAGTTCCCTGAATTTCAATATAAGCAAACCCATCATTCATAACAATATTCATATCAGTTTCTGCTTCTGAATCTTCTTGGTAATCCAAATCCAATACTGAGATACCTTTATAAATTCCAACAGAAATAGCAGCAATAGCACCATGAACTGGATTTTGTTTAATTTTGCCACGTTTAAGTAAATAATTGACAGCATCAACTAAGGCAATATAACTGCCAGTAATTGCTGCGGTACGAGTTCCACCATCCGCTTGTATTACATCGCAATCAAAAGTTAAAGTACGTTCTCCAAGTGCATTTAAATCAACAATTCCCCTTAGTGAACGACCAATTAAACGTTGGATTTCTAAAGTTCGACCTCCTTGTTTTCCTTTACTTGCTTCACGGGCAATACGACTGTTAGTAGAACGTGGTAACATCCCATACTCTGCTGTAATCCAGCCACTTTTTTTACCTTTTAAAAAACGCGGAACTCGTTCTTCAATACTTGCGGTACATAATACTTTGGTTTGTCCGAACTCAGTCAAAACTGAACCTTCCGCATGTTTGGTATAATGACGAGTAAAGTTAATTTGACGCAGTTCGTTGGGACTACGACCACTGGGACGTTTAGATGTTACTTTATTATCCATGTTATTAATTATATTTTTTGATAGTATTAATTATTTGTTGCTTAAATTGTTGCGGATAAAATATATCACTTATAGTGATGATTACTTTTCCAGTATTTTCTCTAATTTTTAATGTTCCAAAATTTAGCCATTTGCCCAATTTACTTTGTTTAACTTCAATATCTTGAAATTGATAATGCTTAACTTCAATAGGCTGTTTTTTTAAAGCAAATTTAGCAATAATGTTTTGGGTGGTAATGGTTAATTTAACAGTAAACTGATGCAATAAAATATTTAACCATACTATAATTCCCATTGCAAAACAGATAATACTAATATAATTAAGTTTATCGACGTTTAATAATAATATCAACAACCATAAAATAATAGTTATGGCTAAAGTAATGACATAACCAATCCAATTAATATCAGCATGATATAAGGTTATTTCATGTTTTTTAGCAAGATTTTTGTCATAAACAGCTCGTTTTTCAGGATTTTTTAAGGCATTATAAACTTGTTTAATTTTATTAAAATGAGCTTTAACCTTATTATTACCAGGGTATTTAGATGGGTGAAATTTTATAGCTAAAGATTGAGCAGCTATTTTAATTTCCTCTGCCGTTGCTTCTGGAGAAACATCTAAAAATTCATACAAAGTTTTCTTTTTCATCATATTTGGTCAATTTACTTATGATGAATTAAGTTTGATCAAACTATAATCCACCCATACAAATATACTTCATTTCTAAAAAATCATCCATACCATATTTTGAGCCTTCTCGCCCAATTCCAGATTCTTTTATTCCTCCAAAAGGAGCTACTTCTGTAGAAATAATACCTTCATTAACACCTACCATACCATATTCCAAAGCTTCTGCTACTCGCCAAGCTCGACCTAAATCACGAGTGTAAAAATAAGAAGCTAAACCAAATGGGGTGTTATTGGCTAAAGCAATAGCTTCTTCTTCAGTTTTGAAACTAAATAAAGGTGCAACTGGACCAAAAGTTTCTTCTTGAGCAATGCACATATTTGGTGTTACATTAGTTAAAATAGTTGGCTCAAAAAAAGTTCCTCCTAAAGAGTGGCGTTTACCTCCGCAAATAATTTTAGCTCCTTTATCGACTGCATCTTTAATATGATATTCAACTTTTTTAACCGCCGCAATATCAATTAATGGACCTTGTTGAGTTTCAAGTTTTAAACCATCGCCTACATTTAATTTACTCACCATTTTTGCTAATTTTTGGGCAAATTCATCATAAATATCATCTTGTATTAATAAACGATTAGCACAAACACAAGTTTGTCCAGTATTACGATACTTTGATGCCATTGCGCCATTTATCGCAGCTTCCATATCTGCATCGTTAAAAACAATAAATGGGGCATTACCACCTAATTCCAAAGAAACTTTTTTCACCGTACCAGCACACTGCGCCATTAGTTGTTTACCTACACTGGTTGAGCCAGTAAAAGATAGTTTTTTAACTAATGGATTGGAAGTTAATTCTGAACCAATTTCGCGCGAATCACCAGTAACAATATTAATTACACCTTGAGGAAAACCAGCACGTTCAGCTAATTCTGCTAGGGCTAGAGCTGAAAAGGGAGTACTCGTAGCAGGCTTAACTACAACAGTACAACCAACAGCGAGAGCTGGAGAAATTTTACGAGTAATCATCGCTATTGGAAAATTCCATGGAGTAATAGCAGCAACTACTCCAATTGGCTGTTTAATTACAAAAATCTTTCGTCCAGGTATTGGTTCTGGAATAATATCGCCATAAACTCGTTTAGCTTCTTCAGAAAACCATTCAATAAAGGAAGCTCCATAAGTTATTTCACTCTGTGATTCGGCTAAAGGTTTGCCCTGTTCAGCAGTCATTAAAATTGCTAAATTACGTTGGTTTTCGATAATTAAGTTGAACCAATTACGCATAATAGCAGCCCGTTCCTTAGCTAACATACTACTCCATTCAGGAATAGCCGCATGAGCTGCTGCCACTGCATTATAAGTTTCTGCTTGTCCCATGTTAGGAACTGTGCCAATAACAGTATGATCGGCTGGATTTGTTACCTCTAAGGTGGTATTTTGTTGGGCATCAACCCATTGACCATTAATATAGGCTTGCTGATGAAATAGTTGATAATCAGTCAATTGCATAATATTTTTCCATGATTAAAAGGATTTAATAATAATTTAATTAGATATTGAATTTACTTTTAATTTAAAATTTAGGTTATTCTAGTGCTTATTTACTCAATATTCAAGTTTTTAATCTTAGATGAACCTATCCCACTAAAGTTT
>JAGLFE010000239.1 GCA_023144675.1 Thiomargarita sp.
TTAGCACTACCTATTTTAGGACTATAAAAAAACCAAAAAAAACTCCAAACATAAAAAAAATTCCTTTAGCAAAATTTTCTGCCCAATATTCTATATAATAATTTCATTAGTTTATTTTCTTAAATTTAATCATTATAATATTTTCAAAAAATTAAAGAAGCAGATTATGTATCGTATTGCAGCAATTCAGATGGCATCAGGTTCTCAAATAAATGCAAACTTGCAAGAAACAGCTCGTTTAATTAATGAAGCGGCTAACATGGGTGCTAAATTAGTTGTGCTGCCAGAAAATTTTGCTTTAATGGCAATAAATCCTATTGATAATGTAAAAAATCGGGAAAAAATGGGTAAAGGTATTATCCAAAACTTTTTAGCTGAACAAGCGATTAAATCCGATATTTGGATAGTTGGCGGTACCTTGCCTTTAGAAACAGAAAACCCTCTCAAATGCCGAGCTGCCTGTTTATTATTTGATAATACTGGTAAACGTATTGCTCGTTATGATAAAATACATTTATTTGATGTAACAGCAACTAAAGACGAATACTATTGTGAATCAAAAACTATTGAGGCTGGACAAAAAATTGTCGTTGTTGATACTCCCTATGGAAATTTAGGTTTAAGTATTTGTTATGATTTGCGCTTTCCTGAATTATACCGTTGTATGCTAGAACAAGATGTAGAAATATTTTGCATTCCAGCGGCATTCACTGCTGTTACTGGCAAAGTGCATTGGGAAACCTTAATCCGCACTCGGGCAATAGAAAACCTATGCTATATTGTGGCGGCTAATCAGGGAGGTTATCATGTTAATGGGCGGGAAACACATGGTCATAGTATGATAGTTGACTCATGGGGAAGTGTATTAACCAGTTTAAATCGAGGCGCAGGTGTAATTTGCACTGATATTGATTTCGACAAACAACGCCTATTACGAAACAGTTTTCCAGCACCTAAACATAGAAAAATTCAATGCCATTGTTCTAATATTACCTAAATTATTAGAAATAAATGTAGGATGCTGAGGAACGAAGCGCATCAATCGTGTTGGTGGCGATATTCCTCGTTCCTATGCTCCAGCGTGGGAATGTCTTTAATTCAACTAGAAAGTGATTATGCTTCAGGTTTTAACCCCTTAATTATTCAATTACATTCCAAACCAGCATTTGAAAGCTTATTGAAAAATTTCATAACGGCTTTATTCATAGAAACAATATCCCTATCATCATTTTTTGATATTTGCATATCTGCCGAAAGTCCTGATTCCATAATTTCCTGCGATTTTCTTAACCGACACAAAGCTGTTAAAGTATGTTCAGCTTTTTGTATCAACTTAGTTTCTTGGGCTTTACCCGTCATCTTTTTTAAGAACTTGGCTCGCAGTACATCAGACTCACTGAAAAATGGTAGATTACTTTCTTTATTAACAACATCTTTTGCTTCTAGGGCGACTTCGGATATCCTGCAAGCAAATGCTAGGTAAGGATATTCATCGCTATCAATGCGACATTTGTCAAAAAGGGATGGACTGAG
>JAGLFE010000024.1 GCA_023144675.1 Thiomargarita sp.
TATCATGGGAGATGTAGGAGATAAATTGGCTGAGCTAAATAATAATGCAGAATATATGCTTAATGAGAATGCAACTAAAATTTTTAAAAAATTAGAAGAACAAGCAGTAATACCGATTGCGATTCATTTTAAACATAAATCAACTATTTCCAAGATGTATCTTCACGATAAACATCGTAATGAATATACTTATGAAACTGAAAGAAGAAGGAATGGAGAAAAACAGGCATGGCAAAATTTTAAAGCACATCTTAATTTAATTAAACCAGAACATCCTTTTCCCCTTTATACTATTGGTTCAACCACTAGAGTTGAAAGCATTTCGACCTTAACTGATAATATAAAACCTGTATTAACTAGAATTGTTACTCAAATTTCTAAATTATCTAAGGAAATGCCAAAAATAAGTTTGGGTCAACAAGCAATTAAAGATTTGGTGTGCAAGAAAGCTTTTCCAAAACAGTCGGATTTAGAAGTACAATGTAAGCAACAATCCGATTGGGATAAACTTACCAATTTCTTTGAAAAACATTCTTCTTCAAATAAAAATGTTGGTATCACCATCTCCAAATTTGACGCTTTAATTAAAAAAAATCCAGAACTTGAAGCAATTATTATGACTAATCCTGAAATTGCTTTTGCTAATGGCTTTATTGCGGTACGTGAAAAGGGAGAGGCAATTACGCGCCCAGTTTTATTGTTAGCTTTTATTGAAATAAAAAGAATAACTAGCGAAATAGATAACATTACTAATTTCTATAGAGATTGTTCTGTTACCCAAAGTATTATTCATTATAAAAGAGTAATGGCAACAATATTAGGTGAATTGTTAAATATCAATCCTGATAATGTAAAAGAAAAGGAAGCGAAAAAATGGTTCGGTTTGGTTGTTGATTCTAAGCATTCCACATTAAATTCAACAAACTTAATTAAAAGACTTTGTCTTAAAGATGAGAATGGTAAGAGTCCAAAATGGAATAATTTTTTAAAACGATTAGAAACCGCTAGCCGTACTTTAAAAGATATTGTGAAAAAAGAGAGCAAAAAACGTCAATTCCTAGATTTGCAAGGTTATCATTATTACTGGATTTATCCCGAAGAAATATTGCCTTCGATTCCGAAATAATTGCATTTAATAGAAAATAATGACTTATTAGGCGAACTTGCCCTAGATTTTAGTAGTTCTAAACAAAGTAGTGGTAAACTTTATACATATTTGATATTTAACGAATTTATCTGAAAAATCACTACATTATTCAGGACTAGCAAAAAGTTTATTATAGTCAAAAGGATAGTTCCAATTAAATCAGACTTTAATAAGTTTAGCTAAGAATAGAATTTATGCTAATACTAAAAAAATGTCTTAAATAATTCAACGCTTTGAAAAAGAAACTTAAATATGATAGTTAAAAAACCTTATTGGCGATATTTAATTGCTTTTAGCTGCTATTGCTGGCTAAGTTCATTTACCGCTGTAAATGCTTTACCAACAGAAGATATTCCAACTAATTTACAAGCTTGGGCAGATTGGGTTTTGTATGATGTTCAAAATCAGGATTGCCCATCATATTACAATGCAACTAGAAATAAAACTGCTCCCCTTTGTTTTTGGCCTTCTTACTTAATATTGAATGTTAATGCTAATCAAGCAGAATTTAATCAAAAATGGCATGTTTATCACCGTGGTTGGGTTACTTTGCCAGGCGATAGTAAAAATTGGCCTCAATCTGTTAAAATAAATGGTGAATCTGCAGTTGTGGCTGATATTAACGGTAAACCTAATGTTTTTACGAACAAAGGGGAATTTTTATTACAAGGAAAATTTCAGTTTGCCGAATATCCAGATTTTTTACAAATTCCAGCACCAACAGGCTTGGTTACGCTATCAATTAATAATCAAGCAGTGGCAATTCCCAATTTAGATAAACAAGGGCGGTTGTGGTTACGTCAAAATGGTAAGCCCTCAGAAGTTAAAAAGAATGTAAAAAATCGTTTAGATATGCGAGTTTATCGCCATATTATTGATGATATTCCGTTGCAAATGGAAACTAGGATTGAATTAGAAATCGCTGGTCAACATCGTGAAGTTCTATTGGGTCCAGTATTATTAGCTAAACAACAGGCAATGTCTATACAAAGCAGTTTGCCTACTCGGTTGGAAACGGATGGGAATTTGCGCTTACAAGTTCGCCCTGGTTCTTGGACTTTAATTTTGAAAACTCGCCAATTAGGTATAGTTAAGCAATTAAAATTAGAAACGAGTGCCAAAGATAATTGGGTTGATAAGGAAATATGGGTTTTTGAAGCCCGTAATCAACTGCGATTAACAGAAATACATGGAGTTAATGCTATTGACCCCCAACAGACCAGTTTACCTAATCAATGGCGCAGATTTCCTGCTTACCAAATTACCCCTAAAGATGTTTTGGAAATTGTGGAAAAGAGGCGGGGCGATCCTGATCCAGTTCCTGATCAATTGAATTTGCAACGAAATTTTTGGTTAGATTTTGATGGACAAGGCTACACCGTTCAAGATAATATAACTGGTACTATGACTCGTAGTTGGCGTTTAGAAATGGAATCTCCAACTGAATTGGGACGGGTTGCCGTTAATGGAAAAAATCAATTCATAACTCGCTTAGAAACAGGTGGTAATACAGGAGTTGAAGTTAGGCGAGGCAATGTAAATTTAGTCGCAGAAAGCCGTTTAGACAGCAATATTTCTGAATTACCAGCGGTAGGTTGGGAACATGATTTTCAATCCGCCGCCGCAACATTGCATTTACCGCCAGGTTGGACATTATTTAATGCTGGTGGTATTGATTCGGTAACAGATACTTGGTTACAACAATGGACTTTATTAGATTTATTTATTGTACTTATTTTAGCAGTAGCAGTAGGTAAATTATGGAATTTTGCCTGGGGTGGTTTTACCTTAATTGCCATGATATTAATTTATCACGAAGCACCAGCAACTCATTTTATTTGGTTAAATATTATTGCATCTCTAGCTTTGTTGCGAGTATTGCCTGCATTAGGTTGGATGAATCGTTTAGCTATTTTTTATCGTAATGCAAATTTGGTTATTTTACTTATTATTGCTTTACCATTTATGATGCAACAAATGCGTCAGAGTATTTATCCACAATTGGAATATGCTTGGAAAAATTTAGAAACCAATAATTATTATGCGACTAATCAAATGAGTCAAGAAATTACAACAGCTACCGGAAGTAGCTATGATGAAGAATATGAACCTTTGAAAAAGATGTTACCTTCTGCACCTATGAATTATCAAATAGCTAAATCTGATTCTAGAACTAGAGCTAGTTTGGTTCAAATAGACCCTGATGCCCAAGTTCAAACTGGACCTGGATTACCAAAATGGGAATGGCGTACTATTGAAATGGATTGGAATGGTCCAGTGCATAAAAATCAGTCAATACAACTTTGGTTAATTTCTCCGATGATGAATAGTATTTTAAATGTAATACGTGTAATTTTATTAGCTATTTTAATTGCTTTTTTCCTTTGGGTATCTTTCAAATCTCATCCAAAACCATTTTCGCAATTGACTAATCCGCCTTCGCCAAAAAATAAACAGCCTAATTTGAAAACTTCCGAGTTTATCGAAAAATGTCCAAATAAAAAAGCATCTTCATCAATTTCTATTTGGCTCTTGGTAATGGGATTATTATTAACTTTTCCGTTTATAAGCCATGCTGATGGAATAATGATGGAGCAAAATAATCCTAAATCAGCACTGATAAATAATGATTTCCCCCCCCAATATTTATTAAAAGAGCTTAAACAACGTTTGTTAGAACAACCTAAATGTTTACCCTATTGTGCTAGCAATCCCCGTTTATCAATAGAATTAGAAGCGCAACAATTAAATATTCGCATGGAAATTCATACACTTGACAATGTTGCAGTTCCATTGCCAGGAATTGCTAGTCAGTGGTTGCCACAACAAGTATTAATTAATGGCGAACCTGTAACTACCGTATTGCGGGATAATAAGGAACAATTGTGGGTTAATATTGATAAAGGCGTGCATCAAATTCAGTTAGCTGGTCCTTTGGCTAATCGTAATACTATCCAACTTCCTTTACCATTACATCCCCGTTTAGTCGAAGTTAAAGCCAATGGTTGGCGAGTTGAAGGTGTGCATGAGAATGGCATTGCGGATAATCAATTACAATTTACTCGCCAACAAGCAACGGATGATAAACAATTATTAGCTTTAGAAATGGGAAGTTTACCACCATTTGTGCAGATTGAACGTACTTTATTATTGGGACTAGATTGGCAAGTAATAACTCGTATTATTCGTAAAACTCCTTTAGGGTCAGCTATTGTATTAGAAATTCCATTACTTCAGGGCGAATCTGTAACCAGTGAAGCTATTCGAGTAGTTGATGGCAAAGTATTAGTTAATATGTCCCCTGCCAGGTCGCAAATTAGCTGGACTTCAGTACTGGATAAACAGGAAACTATTACTTTAATTGCAACCGATCATAAGTTTAGTCATGAAACTTGGCGTTTGGATGCTAGTGCAATTTGGCATATTGATATTCATGGTATTCCACCTATTCATCACCAAAATAAAGGACGTTGGCTTCCAACTTGGCAACCTTGGGCTGGAGAAAAGGTAATTTTACAATTAAGTCGTCCCAAAGGTGTAGCAGGTCAAGTTTTGACTATTGATCGTAGCCAACTTACAGTAACACCAGGGCATAGAACTACAGATAATAAGTTATTACTTAATTTACGTAGCAGTCGTGGAATGCAACATAAAATTATTTTACCTGAAAATGCGCAATTACAATCAGTATTTATTAATAACAAATCTCAGCCAATACGACAGGAAGGTCGCCATATCACCTTGCCTATTATACCAGGTACACAAAATATTGAATTACGTTTCCAACAACCTATTGGTATGCAGCAATATTTTCATACGCCAATTATTGATTTAGGTATAGATAGTGTTAATATGAATATTGAAGTGAAAATGCCAACTGATCGCTGGATTTTATTCGTTGGTGGCGAGCCAATCGGTCCCGCTGTGATGATTTGGGGTATTTTAATTGTAATGGCATTAGTTGCAATTGGTTTAGGACAAATTACTTTAACCCCTTTAAATACTTTACACTGGTTACTTTTAGGGCTAGTATTAAGTCAATTACCCGCCGTCGCCATGATATTTATAGTTGCTTGGTTTATGATATTAGGTTGGCGAGGTAATATTTCTCCGAATATGTCCGCATTGAAGTTTAATTTGATGCAAATCGGTATAATTTTATTAACTATTATTGCCATGGGAATTTTATTACAAGCTATTCAACAAGGTTTATTGGGTCATCCTAATATGCACATAGCTGGTAATGGTTCTAGCGCAGATAGTTTAAATTGGTACACTGATCGTATCACCATATTACCTGAAGTATGGGTATTTTCTGTATCGATGTGGATATATCGGATTGCAATGTTATTATGGGCTTTATGGTTAGCCTTTGCTTTATTACGTTGGTTACGCTGGGGCTGGAATTGTTTTAGCCAAGATTATTTATGGAAATCATTAACTATTGAAGAAATTGTTCGCCCCCGCTAGTAACCAATATTTAATTTCAATCAAATGTTTGATTGGAATTCGAAATATTCGACATAATTGATGCG
The DNA here is from genome assembly GCA_023144675.1 of Thiomargarita sp. Lineage (GTDB taxonomy): Bacteria > Pseudomonadota > Gammaproteobacteria > Beggiatoales > Beggiatoaceae > JAGLFE01. Next base: position 5,683 of record JAGLFE010000024.1, read on the forward strand.
CTACATTTTTTATTTAATATTTCAATAGCTGAATTTTTTTGGTAAATGTGCTATTATTAATAATAATAGTTTAGATATTTTTTTAATAATTACTCACCCACCCCTAATTTAAGAAAAAATAGAAGTTATTCAGGGCAGACACACAGCCCCTACAAAACAATTAACATTGTAGGGGTAAACCTATGTGTTTACCCTATTTAGCATAATAATAGGGGGGTGAACAATTACGTTTTTTAAAATTTAGAATTCTTTAATACGTATTTCTTAACTTGGTAGATAGTTACTAAAAATGAACTTAACTAAGGAGTTTATAATGAAATTAATTATTTATTGTTTCATGTTATTTTTTTTAGGGGGCTGTCAATCAATTCCTATTGCTGGTAATTTATTTGGCTCTACTGAAAAAACCTCTGAAGAACCCGATATTTATTTTCCACCTCCTATTCATTCTTCAACAATGCATAAAAATGTGGCTAAAGAAGATAATGATAAAACTACTGCTGCTGTTACCGTTTGTAAAAGTTATAAAAGAGAAGTTCAGCAAGCGCAAGCGGTAGATTCTGAAAATTTAGAAACATTAGCCGATTTAATGAGAAGTGAAAAACGATATGATTGCTACTCTAATTCTAATGATTTGACGCAAATTGACTATGCGCTTTCTGAAATGTCAAATCGAAAAGCTAGTAGCTTAATTGGTCAAGGTAAGTTAAAAGATGCAAAGCAATTATTACTAAATTCTAATAGATATTTTCCTATTGGTTTATGGGCAACTGAAGAATTGAAAGCTAAAATTTATGCTAAAGAAAAAGATTGGGGAAAAGCTACTTTAGCTTATAACAAGGCTTTTACATTAACACAAGGAAAAAAAGTTCGTCCACCTGTATCAGATGATGATCGTAAGAGATTATACCGTTTAACTTCAGAAACACAATTGTTAGCAGGTACTATTTCTTCAAGTACAATAACAAGAAGTGGTAGTGGAAGTGGTATTATGAATAAGGATAGTATGAGAGGAATTGGGATTATTGAACATCCGATTCCAATCCAATTTATTTTTGGAAAAACTGAATTTAACCAAAATGGAAAAGAATCTGCCGACAAATTAGCGGGTTTTTTTAAAAAACAGCAAATTAAAAAACAAATTACTTTAATTGGACATACTGATCAAGTTGGTAATGATTATGATAATTGTATGTTATCAAGGGGACGGGCTTTGGAATTAAAAAACCATTTAATTTCTAAAGGTATTATAGTTGCTATTAAGGCTGTGGGTAAAGGCAAACGTCAACCTTTCGAATTATACGACCCAAGTGAATATACTCAAGATGAAATTGATCAAATGAATCGGCGAGTTGAGTTTGCTTTAGATCATAATGTTTCTATCGGAAATATTTGTCAGTAAATTAACAGTGTAGAAAAACTATGACTATATCTATTATTGAGTAATGAAAAAATTAATGACCAAGCATTTCTCAAAATGGGTAGCAAAACAAAAAATATCTACCAATGAATTGTTAAAAACTCTTGAAGAATTAGAAAATGGTGGTTTTGAAGCAAATTTGGGCGGTCATATTTTTAAAAAACGTATTCGGTTTCAAGGAAAAGGCAAAAGCGGAAGTGGAAGAACAATTATTTGCTATGAGCAGGATGAAAAAATGGTTTTTATTCATGGTTTTTCAAAAAATGAAAAGTCAAATTTGACTCCAAAAGAACTTATTGCTTTTAAGGAGTTTGCTAAAATTTTACTTGCTCTTTCCCCTAATGCTGTAAATATAGCTATCAAAAGTGGTGATTTTATTGAGGTGAAATAATGAGGAAATCTATTGCAGAATCTATTACTAATACGGTAAAAGATTTAAATAAAACAGGCTTAGTAGATGAAATTACAATGAAAAATATTCAAAAATTATGTTTACTAGAAATTAAGGAGTATTCTCCTGAAAAAATTGCTTCATTGCGAAAAAAATTTAAATTAAGCCAAGCAGCTTTAGCTAGTATTTTTAATATTAACCTTTCTACTGTTAAAAAATGGGAACAGGGAAGTAGAAAGCCAACAGGTGCATCAAGAAAATTATTGGATATAATTGATAAAAAAGGTTTGGATGTGTTGATATAAAAGATAAAGTTACAAATTATTATCAGTGATTATTTAAGGAGGTAATATTTATATAAAAAAAGCTTGTCGTTTATATATTTGTATTGTGATGCAAATTATTTGTTAGTATAATTAGTATTGGGTTTTAAACTATTTTGAAAAAATTAAGCTTTGTTTAATTTAAGAATAGTCCATTACTGTAATATAATTTTAGTTTATTTTTTAAGGAAAAACATTATGCGTATTTTAAAACGTTCCCTATCTAAAACTTTGGGGTTATCATTGGCTGCGGTTTTGGTTGTTTGTAGCCAATCTGTTTCTGCAGCAACTTC
>JAGLFE010000240.1 GCA_023144675.1 Thiomargarita sp.
ATTGAGTTCACCTATTATAACTATGAAGGTACTTCCATGGCTGTTCCTCATATTGCAGGCGTAATGGCGTTAATGAAAGCAGTAAATCCTGATTTAACTGCACATGATTTTAATGCCATGCTTATTAATGGTCAATTAACCGAAGATATTGGCGCAATTGGACGCGATGATGAATTTGGACACGGGTTAATCAACGCCGCCAAAGCGGTAATAGCTGCTAGTGAAAGTATTGGTAATATTATCTCTCAACCAATGCCACAATTAGTAGTAACACCACGGGCGTTAAATTTTGGTTTAGATCGTACTAATGCACTTTTAACTATTGGTAACGGTGGCGGTGGTCAGTTATCGATTGAAAAAATAGAGAATAATTCAGGAGGATTTCTATCAATAGAAGGTAATGAATTGGGTAGTTATATAGTGCAAGTTAATCGTAGTAATTTAAACATGGGAACTTATACGGCGACGATTACTATTGTAAGTAATGCTAATACTGTTGAAATACCTGTTATTTTACAAGTGGGCGATCCCAATATTACTGGAGATGCGGGATTACATTATATATTATTAATTGATGCTGAAACAACTGAAACAGTTCAAGAAACTTATATAGATATTAATGCGGGTGCCTATAGTTTTGATTTTGGCAAAGTAGCAACTGGTGAATATATTATTGTTGCTGGCAATGATTTTAATAATGACGGTTTTATTTGTGATATTGGAGAAGCTTGTGGTGCTTATTTGATTTTAGCCGACCCAACTTCAATTACTATTCCTAGCAATAAACCAATAGAAGCTAATTTTTATACCAGTTTTAACCTTAACTTTTTATCTATTGCCAAAACTAATATTTCAAGACATGGTTTTGCTCGCTTAAGTAAAAATAGTAAAGAAGTTATTCGATATAAACCATAAAAGGTAGTCCTGAAATAGGTAATGGTAAACCTGTAAGGTCTTTGATACCTGACAGGTTTTTTGAGACAATCACTACTTTATTTAGGGCTATCCCCCAAATATAATTTTTATAACCTCCATAATTATAAACAAATAAAACTCAAATGAATATACTAGTTTTTGATATCGAAACTATACCTGATGTTGAGACTGGTCGGCGTTTATACGGTCAACCAGCAGAAATGGAAAAATTAACTGATGAAGAAGTTGCTCGTATTATGTTACGACAGCGAGTACAAGAAAGTGGTGGCAAATCAGAAATGCTCCGTTGCCATTTGCAGAAAATTGTTGCTATATCTGCCATATTAAGAGTGGGTGATAGATTAAGAATTGATTCTTTAGGAACAGTTGAATCTAGCGAAATAGATATTATTAAACAATTTTTCAAAACAATCCAACATTATACGCCAACACTGGTTTCATGGAATGGTAGCGGTTTTGATTTACCAGTTTTGCACTACCGTAGTTTAAAACATAAAATACCAGCCGAACGTTATTGGAATATAAAAGCTGATTTTCGTTTTAATAATTATTTAAATCGTTATCATGAACGTCATATTGATGTAATGGATATGTTAGCAGCCTATCAACCACGAGCTTTTGCCTCTTTAGATGATATTTCAATTTTATTAGGACTACCTGGTAAGTTGAATATGAGTGGTGGAAAAGTATGGGACAACTATTTACAAGAAGGTGGGCTAGAAAAAATTAGAGATTATTGCGAAATTGACGTGCTAAATACCTATCTTATATTTTTACAATTTGAATTAATAAGAGGGCATTTGAACTCAATTCAATATGAACAAGAATGTCAAAAATTGCGTGAGTTATTAACAACTAAAAATAAATCTCATTTTCAAACTTTTTTAGAACATTGGCAAAATTAACCAATATATTCTAACTAAATTGTTTTTTTTAAAGTTATAAATAATTGAAATTAAAATAAAAATAACTAATAAAAAATTATTTATTACTATTTATTAAATAATAAATACTTGAAATCTATAAAATAATCACAAAATTTTTACTTTATTAGGTACTAAAAATAAATTTTCTAATTTACAAAAAACATAATTTGTAATAAATTTCTATAGTTATAGATAATAAATATATTTAATATAATTATTAATATTACAATCCTATATAGTTGTTTTATAACTAAAAAAAATATAATGTTGTTTTTTTTACACAAAGTGTTGCATTTTTATTTTATTTACGTTAAAGTATCAATCCAATAGATTTCAAATTCACCTTAATTTAAATATTAGTTAAAAAATATATAATATTACTAATAGTTAAGGCTTAAAAACAAAAAAGATTTTTCTTAGTTTTATTAACATTTTTATTATTTTAATTTTTAATTTTTTAAAGAACTTATAAATATTAGGTCGGAGAAATATATGAATAAAAAAATTCTTTCTTTTGCGGTTGCAGCAGCAATGGCAGCTCCTTTAGTTTCTTATGCTGATGTAAAAGTTTCAGGTATTATTCAAGCTGAAATTGCGAGTTTAGAAGTAGCTGATGGTAATGAAAATTTAACTGGTTCTCTTCGTGATGGCAGTTTTAATGATATGGATCGTCAAACTTTAACCAATGACTTTTTAGGTACTATTCTTAATGAAGGTCCTAACCATATTAAATTTGATATAGATGAAAAATTAGGTAATGGTTTAAAAGCTCAAGCTCGTTATGTAGCTGCTTTTAATTCTTCTGGTAATTTTGGTTCTGGAATAATTGGTGAAGAAGCTTGGGTTGGATTAAGTGGTTCTCATTTACATATGCGTTATGGTACTTTAGAAGGTGCTTATAAATCTTCTCAAGCTATTCTTGACCCTTGGGCATGGACTTCTTTACAAAGTCGTGGCACTGGCGGTGGTATGAGTGGTGAATACTTCAATCGTATAAGTGGAAACACAATTAATATTAATAATTTTGAGCCACAAAATGGTTTAACTAATGATGGCTTTATTGAAGGCGCACTTGAATTAGGATTTAAATATTCAGGTTTTTCTTTCACCTTACAAGGTATTGTTGATGACGCATCTGGTTTAGATGGAGCAGGCTTACTTGAATTAAGATATGTTGCACCAAGCGATGCTTTCACAATTTGGTTAGCTGGTTCATTTGAAGACCTTGATGATGCTACAGATTTAGATACAATTAAAGATAATTTTGATGATGCAGTTGATTCTGTTAGTGATAAATTCGATGATCTCGTTGGTGAAGATATTATAGATAGCTCATACGAAGCAACAGAAGATAATGATGAAGCCAGTGGTAACTGGAAACTTGGTGCTTCTTTCAAAATTGGTTCAATGATGACTCTTGGTTTACAATATGAAGATGCTGAAATTGGTACTTTAGATGGTGATAGGAATTCTGATGGTGGTGAATATATCATGGGTTCTCTTAAAATCAAACCTATGGAAAACATTACTATTGCTGCTTGGGTAGCAGGTTATCTTTCAGATATTGATAATGGTTTAAAAATGGTTGATAGTGAAGGTAACAAAGTTGATGAAGATGCTTTAAGTTGGTCTGTAGGTGGTATGTATAACTTCAGTAATCGTACTATGATTTATGCTGGTTATCGTCAAACAGATAGTGATAATGATTTTCGTGATGAGAACATTGCTACTTTAGGTATTAGACATTCTTTCTAATTATTACTTAAACTAAGTAATTTTAAGTAATTTATTTTCAACCTCGTAAATTTTTAATATTTTACGGGGTTTTTTTATTATTTAGTCCCGAATTTATGTGCATATTTTGTAACTATCTAATGTAGGATGCTGCTGAGGAACGAAGCGCATCAATCATGAACCTATCTCCACTAAAGTTTAGATGGAACGAACATTTGCTTGGTTTCAACGTAAATAAGGTCGTCTTGTTGTTAGATGGGAACGTATACCTAAAATTTTTGATGGTTTTATTTCTTTAGCTACGATACATATTTGGCTTAAT
>JAGLFE010000241.1 GCA_023144675.1 Thiomargarita sp.
CTATAACCGCTCAATTTTTGTATTTTATCTACATAAGTTTTTACAAGTTCGCCAAGATAGATTTCTCGTTCTTGGATTTTTTCTTGCGTTTTAAAAACTTTCGGTTGGTGGCGAGTGGAGATTTTAGCCAGTTCCTTTAGTTTCACTAAATTCTTTTTTAATGAAGCTATTCTAATAATATCTTGTCCTATCAAAACTCCATAAATTAAAGCATCACGTGCTTCACTTTTAGCACTTTCAGTCAAGCCTAAGTCTAATTTCAGCTCGGCTTTTTCAATCTGGGTTTTTACCGCTTTTAGCTCATCAGTAGTTCCTTGTAATCTTTCAATCAATTGTTGATTTTGAGTTTGTAATTTGCTAACTTCATCTTTTGTTTGGCGAAAACTAACAACTTCTGTGCTATTTTTATTTTTTTCGTTTTTTAAATTATCAAGAAGTAGTTGATTTTTTAACTCTAATTGGTTAATCTCGTTATTCGCCTGTTGAAGATTAGAAGCCGCTCCTGCTGTAACTGGCGCATTTGCCAATGTGGAAGCAATAGGAAGTTTTGCTCTAATGTCATTAATATATTTTTTATAGGCGGTTTTTAAATTAACCTCGGTATATTTATTGACAAACACATTAGAACCAATTGCCAAACGAATTCCAGTTTCATAAGAACGACGAATTCCCATTTGATTTTCATCCGTATTCCAATAATAAATCTCAACCTCTTCACGCCGTGAAGAACGCAAACCTTCTGAAGTAGTACCTACATCTCCGCCACGTGCCACAATTCCACCAGGCTTTCCTAACCAATATTCAGGCAAAAAAAGTCCAGTCGTCATTTCTTGGACATTACCAAACATATCATAGATTCCCAGTCGATTAGGTTTTTTTAAACCAATTCGTCTCAATTGTTGTTTAGCATTTTTCAAATACCACGCATGTTTTTTTAATTTAGCTTTTGGAAAAGGTAATTTATCATTAAATCCCTCTGCAAGTTGGTTAGCTTTTATGTCATAACCACCGCGTGCCGTATATTCCCATTCTAATTCAGTTGGTAAGCGAATAAATCCTGGAATTTCATTATATTTACCAATATAAGGATTTTTTTCAAAGTGTTTTGGTAAAAAATTAATTCGGTTTTTTTTCTCAAACAACCAAAGATTGTACTTATGAATAAATTCTTGAAATACTAGCCAACTAATCTCGGAAACAGGTTCTGCTAATTTTGTCGTTTTTGCTTTTATTTGATTCCAAGTAGTTGCAGTTACTTCTTTACGAAAAATTTCTATCCCCATAATAGCAATAAATTGGGCTTTACTAACTTCATATTTGCCTAAATAATTAGCCCATTGCTTAGTTTCAGATTTAGCATCATAAAAAGAGCCATTGATTGAGGTTTTCAAAGGTATTTCAAACATTCCACCAGCACCATCGCCAATTTCAATAACTCTATTGCTATCGCCCCAAAAATTTTTACCAGGTACGATAACTTTGCGGAAAACCATTTCTAAATCACATGGCATAGGCAGTTTTATATCATCCTCTAATTTTATATCATTTTTTAAGGGTTTGGGATTATAATATATTCGCTTATTAGCAAGATTTTTGAGCATGCCAATATCACAATCCGCATAAACAACTCCATTCAAACTACTAAAAAGTAATAAAGCGATTAAAATTAAATTTTTCATTTTTAATTATTCCTATTTTAAAGTGTATTATTTATATAAAAATTTTGGTAACTATCTACCAATTAAACTTTAAATGCGAATTAAGAACACGATTGATGCGTTTCGTTCCTCAACAGCATCCTACATTTTTACTTAATTTTATACGTATTTCTTGGTAGATAGTTATAAAATTTGATTGAAACTAAAAGCAATCATAATTCATCAACTAAATCACAAAAATCATAGTTCAGACATTATTACTCTTCCCTAAGAGCTTCGGCTGGATCAATTTGCGTTGTTTTCCAAGCTGCTAAAAGCGCACTGATAAAAGCCACACTCACCGTCAATAAAGTGGCAATTACTAAATGACTTGCTGGCAAATAGCAAATCTTTTGTCCCATTTCTAAATCATTTGAAAAAACCAAGTTAATTACCAACGATAAAGTAAAATAAGCTGAAATAGCAGCACCAATGCTCAAAATAGCCATCGCTAAAGCTTGGTAAATAGGAAATCTAAATACTTGGTAACGAGAAAGTCCAAGCAGGCGCATAATACTTAAATCCCGTTTTTTACGTTCCACAGCCGCATAAAGACTAGCTATCAAAGCAGCTATGCCCCCAATAATACCTACAATAGCTACCAACCAAAAAATTCTAGTTAAACCACGGTCTAAAATCCGAATGCGTTCAATTGCATCGACTTTGGCTGAGATTTCCAAATTTTGCTGTTTCAATGCAGTATAAATTGGCTGAACGTCATCTATGGTTTTAGCATATAGCCGAAATCCACCATAACCACCTCTAGCTAGTAAAAATGTTTGCTGATTGTCATCGAAAATAATTTCACGTTGCAAACCAGTACGCAGAGTGGCTAATAGTTCAATCGGCACTAAAGCATATTGGCTAGGACTTTTTCCTTGAATACGTAGTGGAAAAGTAAGCGTACCTTTTATGCCTGCAAAGCTAGTTTCAATTACTGTTTCCAACTTTTCGATATTATTTGGCAATAATAGTTGGCCAATTTTTTGGTAAGAAGGCTTATTTTTTAAAGCCCCCCAAGGCAATTCTGACAACCCAAGTGTTTGGAGATGTTTAGGAGAAAGTGAAAGTCCAAATACGGATATTTCCTTCTTAGATTGTCTAAAAGTAGATGCTTTGACATAAGGTATTATAATGGCTTTTTTCCCACGCAGTTTTCGTTTCACAGCTCGGTAACTGGACGCTTGAACAATATTATTAGCATTATGCAAATGATAAGACACCAAATGGGTTGGTAAATTAAAACCAGTAATTTGAGCAAAGGCTTGATTAGCTAATAATTCTACTTCATTAACACCAGTATTAATTCTAAGATTACCTTTAGCAATTAAATCCAGTTTTTGCGGTAACACGGCAATAATACCATCAAAACTTAAATAAGGACGTGGTGAACCTCCAGTCCAATTTCGGGTCGGAATCGCCATCCCTTCTTTATAATTTTCCACATCAACTACAAAATTAAGGGGAGTATAAATTCTTTCTAAAATACCCGCTCGTGGATTCAGTATCGAAACAATTTCTAATTCTGCGGTTGCAAATTCTTGACGACCGCCACGATTTCGAGTTACACGCACGGATAAATTATCTCCTACTGCAACCCCTATTTCTTCAGCAGCCATTTTGGTCATAACACACTGATTTCCTTTGGGAATTTGTCCTCCATTTTCAAGAATTAGCGGATCACCCATTCCTGTTGGGATAAGGTCAAATATCTCGGTTTTTTGAGAATTAAGTATTTTAACCGTAATAATAGAAGCGGCTGGTAAAATAGTTGGGGTTAAAAAAGCAATATCATTCCGTTCCGCAAAATCGGTAAACCATTGTTTTTTGTACTCATAAGTCTGCGTGGGTCTAATTTCCCGATACACTGGGTCTTGTACCAATCTATCTCGCAAAGTAGCAATAGTTCCATATTTAAGACCTAGCAACAATAAAATTGGAGCAATAACCGCTGCAATCGCAAGCACTAAACATAAGGTCAAAATCCATTCATGGAATAAATCAAACAAGGCTAAATTTAACACGGTGCCACGTGATTTCTGTTGTTGGGAAGTCATGCTGTTGCCTCAAAGCAAACTGAACGGGTCAAGGTTTTAGATTCGCGTGTTACTTTAAATGTGAAAGTTGTATCTGCTAATTCCGCCACTAAATCGTGATTATGAGTAACCATAACAATAGTTGTTCCAATTTCTTTTGCCAGCTTATGAAAATTTTGTACAATAATATGGGCATTTTCTTTATCAACTGCCGCCGTGGGTTCATCTGCTAAAATGATTTCGGGTTGATGGGTCATAGCTCGTAAAATAGCTACTCTTTGCCGTTGTCCACCAGAAAGAAATTGCGGCTTTTTAGATAAAAGTTCAGCAACTCCCATTCTTTGTGCTAGTTGAACTATTTTTTCATCTGAATAACCACTGCCTTTGATTCGGATGGGTAAATAAATATTTTTTTTAACAGTTAAAAAAGGTAATAAGCCGCCAGTTTGTAACACATAACCGAATAAATTGCGCCTAATCTCTGCTAATCTTGATTCTTCTTTCTGATTCCACAGTCTTTTAAGATTAACTTTATTATCAGCCACATAAATGTAAAATTCTTGACATTGGTCAGGACGTAATACTAATGCCAATATATCTAATAAAGTACTTTTGCCACAGCCACTAGCTCCCACTATCGCCACAAATTGTCCACGTTGCAAACTAAAATTGGGTACTTCGAGTTCAAAACTTATACCACCTTGCTCTCGCTGTTTTAACATTTTGCTAATACTTAATAGCGGTGCTGGTGAGAATTTGGATTGTTTATTCATTTGTTCGATTGTAATGTTAATTTCATTCTAAAAAATACAGCAATATCAAAGTTAAATAGTCCACTATCCGTTACGATTTATTGGAACTTAATAATATCGTTTCCCCATGCTTGTCTTGCTAATCGGTGAACACTTTTAAGAACTTCTTCCTCATAACGGTGGATTTTTAGAATAAACAAGAGGTCTTACAAATTTTTTATATCTTTGAGAATATTGAGGTATTTCAGCCAATGCCCGTAGTGCTATAGCTGTTTCTTTACGCGGGTCTTTTTTATATTCAGGAACTTGGTTACCAAATTGTTCAATGTCAATAATTACAACACGTTGAACTAACTGCGGAAAAATTTCATTCTTTTCTAAAATAGGTTCAATAGCATTTAAATCAAAAATATGACGTACTGATGTCTCATCATCCATGTTTTTTCTCCCACGTATCACACCTGCAATCCGACGTGTTAACGAAACTAATTTTTCAGCTGCCATATCTTCAATCTGAATACAGGGAATACTGGTAATTTCAGGTGATTCTTCAAATATTTCTGCTACAAAAGAAGACACTGGTTTGATAATAGGTGGAGATAAAGATTTTGATAATGTTAAATCAAGTTTTATTTCTGGACGTAGTGCCACGGAAGGCGTAAATCTTTGTTGATAAGGAATCTTTAATTCAGTATAGTGGTACTCATTACGTGATTTAATATTCTCAGGAGGCACTGGCAATTCTACTAATTTAAGTGCTTCCAAAATATCGTTACGAATGCTCTTCAAAGATTTCTTGAGTGCAGTACGACTGAGTTGTTCACCGGTTTCAGTCTTTACAAGTTTAATATCAATATCTTCAGACATACGTTCAATCGCTTTATGCGCTTTGCAAAGACAAGTACCACCGGCAAATACTTGTAAAAATAAGCTAGATTTTACCAAAGCACACGCTGACAATACCCTTGTGGTAAAAAAATCTTTTTCCACTAAAGAAGGGTCATAAATTCCCATAGCTTGTGCAACATCCTCAAAAACTTGAATTTTTGGACACTTTATCATAAATGAATTCTCGTTTTATAAGGTAATTCTAAATTTTTAAAATAAATCTTACGGCTAAAATCCCCTTGGATAATAACATAACCAGTTGCTGGAACTTGAGTTGAACGTCCTTCATTGTATGCAATTTCTGCATCACTTGGTCGCCATTTTACCCCTAAACGGTTAAGTGCTTCACGGGATGCTCCTTTAAAACCACCACAGGTAGCAATAGAACGCTCATCTTTTTTAATGGTTGAAGGACGTGTTTTAACATATAAACCATAGCCAAGCTTTGCCAGTTTTCCGCTTGCAACTAATTGTCGTAATGTACGCCCAACTTGTTGGTATTTTCCTAGATCATCGAAATCTTTACGCAAAAAAACTGTTTTCGATGAGCATGAAATTCGTTTAAGGATTAGTGGTTTTAGACTATTACTTATCATAATTTGCCCAGTTATAATTTTTTACAGTTAAATAGGATGATATTATGAAGCAAAGTTAGCTCAAATTCAATATCCCACTTACAAGTCCAAAACAGCATGAATGTACATTTTCATACTAAAAAATTAAGGCAATAAATCTATATGAAGTGGATATATTTTATTATTAGGATCACTTTCATCCAAAACAATCCATTTATCTACTGATTCATTAATGGTTATGTATTGAGCAAGTTTCGCTTCTAAACGTTGAGCAAAATTAGTTCTTTTTTGAGTAGTCCAACTTGCGAATCTCTCATCAGTTAAAGAACCAATTTCACTACGATAAGGCAGGCTTTCTAAGAAATTTGGTAACAAACCAGATTCTTTTAGATTTTTAGCTTTGCCAATTTTACTAGGGTCCTTTATAAATTGTGTTGAAGTTTCTTGAAGGGTTTCAAAGAATTGCCGTTCAGTTACCTTCGCATTTTTCATTGCCGTAATAATATCACCAACGACCTGTACTAAACTACTTAATTGTTTTTTATTTAATAAAATACGTACTTCTAAAGCTTCAATCGCAGGATCAAATAAATCCCGATCTACAACCCAAGCAATCACATCTTTAGGCGGTATAACATCTTTACCTATGTATTCAACCAATGCCGAATCAATAATTAGTTGTACTGCTTTTTTAGTTTGCTCAATAACTTCAGAACTATAGGAGTTTTCATCAACTGTGTCAATAGTAGAGTTCACTATAGTTTGTGTACTGGGTATATTACCTGTTGATGTATATTCTACCAGTTTAGCCATTG
>JAGLFE010000242.1 GCA_023144675.1 Thiomargarita sp.
AATGCACCGCTGGATAAATTTTCATCGGTTCTTGATAGGCATTTTCATCCGTAATTTTCTCATAAATTTGGAATAAATTGCCATATTTAGCCCGAATTGCTGCTTCACCTTGCTTGGCAATAGCGTCTTTAAAATCTAAATAAACAGCTAAACCTGTTGTTCCCACGCCTCGCCTTTCATCACAAACCTGTTTCACACTTCGAGAAGCTACATCTCTAGGAACTAAATTACCAAAAGATGGATATTTACGCTCTAAAAAATAATCCCGTTCTGATTCTGGAATTTCGTGGGGAATTCGTTTATCTCCCAACTTTTTAGGCACCCAAATCCGACCATCATTTCTGAGCGATTCCGACATTAAGGTTAATTTAGATTGATGTCGTTCATGGACTGGAATACAAGTTGGATGGATTTGAGTAAAACTAGGATTAGCGAGAAATGCTCCTTTTTTATAAGCTTTCCAAGCTGCACTAGCATTACCGCTCATACAATTAGTGGATAAAAAGTAAATATTTCCGTAGCCACCAGTACAAAGTAATACCGCATGCGCACTATGTGATTCTATTTCCCCCGTTACTAAATTTCGTACCACGATTCCCCTGGCTTTGCCTTTTATTAAAACCACATCTAACATTTCAGTACGTGGAAACATTTGAATTTTACCCAAGGCAACTTGACGATTTAAAGCACTATAAGCCCCTAATAATAATTGCTGTCCAGTTTGTCCCCGTGCATAAAAAGTTCGGGACACTTGCGCACCACCAAAAGAACGATTATCCAATAAACCGCCATATTCACGAGCAAAGGGAACACCTTGCGCCACACATTGGTCAATAATATTATTGCTTAATTCTGCCAAACGATAAACATCAGCTTCTCTAGCCCGAAAATCACCGCCTTTAATGGTATCATAAAATAATCGATAGACACTATCACCATCATTTTGATAATTTTTAGCGGCATTGATACCTCCTTGGGCTGCAACACTATGGGCGCGACGTGCGCTATCCTGAAAACAGAAAGCTTTAACATTATATCCTAACTCAGCTAAAGTAGAGGCAGCCGAAGAACCAGCTAAACCTGTGCCTACCACAATAATGTTATATTTGCGTTTATTCGCTGGATTAATTAACTTTAAATCAAATTGGTATTTTGACCATTTGTCAGCCAATGTACCATCAGGGATTTTTGCATCTAATACTGTCATTTAGAAATTTTTCCTTATTTTGCTAGAATTTCATATTAAAAAGTAAATTTGGGGTTTCATTGAATATAATTATACTTTAATCTGAAATTTAATTACAGTATTAGTTACTTCAAAAATAGTTTTATTTGGTAAAAATTATATAATTAATCTTTAAATTTCATTTTTAGTGAAGTAATTGAAATAATATGAATTTAAGGTACTCCTAAACAAAATAGTGGTGAATAAAATATCTAGGAAAAAAAATGAGTAGTCCTAAAATTATTACTTCGGAAAAAATAGTGAAAAACTGTCAGGTTTAACTAGTAATTTCTTTTAGAATTTTGATTTGACATAGGAATAAAAATAACTTATATTGTAAATATCAATTAATAATTGAAGTTACGCATATAAATTCAGATGTTAGAAAATATAAGGATTAAATTTACTAAAATCTTTTAATTTTGGCAACTTTTATAATAAGCCTATTTTCAATTCAAGTTTTTTTGCATAACTTCAGTTTATAATCAAAACAAAATATTTTAACTATATGATTGAACAACAAAATTTAAATATAAGTTGTGAATTTTTTCCTCCTCGAAATGAAGTTGGAGCAGAAAAATTACGCATAGTACGTAAACAGCTAGAAGTATTAAAACCTAGCTACTTTTCAGTTACCTTTGGAGCAGGTGGTTCAACCCAAGAAAAAACCTTTGAAACAGTGGTTGAGATTCAAACACAATCTAATATAGATGCCGCTCCCCATTTATCTTGTATTGGTAGTACCCACGAAAATATTCTACAATTGTTACAAGCTTATCAAGCAAAAGGCATTCATCGTATCGTTGCATTACGTGGCGATCGACCTTCTGGTTGGGCTGGTGTAATTGGTGAATTTCAATATGCTAACGAATTGGTTGAATTTATTCGTGCTAAAACTGGCTCCCATTTTAATATCGAAGTGGCGGCTTATCCAGAATTTCATCCAGAAGCAGCAAGTGCTAAAGCTGATTTAGATTTTTTTCAGCAAAAAGTAGAGGCGGGTGCAGATAGTGCGATTACCCAATATTTTTATAATGCAGATGCCTATTTTGCTTTTATTGATAGTTGTGCTACAAGAAATATTAAAATCCCGATTATTCCTGGAATTATGCCGATTAGTAATTATGAACAATTGGTACGTTTTTCTGATACTTGCGGGGCGGAAGTTCCACGCTGGTTACGCCAACGTCTTAAAGATTTAAATGCTGATAAAGAAACTTTGCAAGCTTTTGGCTTAGATGTAATAACTAATTTATGTGAACGTTTATTAGCTGGCGGAGCACCTGGATTGCATTTTTATAGCCTCAATCAAGCACAATTAACTTTAGAAGTAGCAACACGGTTAGGATTATTAAAACCAGCTTTATAAAGACCATTGTAGGGATATTTGCCCTAGATTTTTTTAGATTCATAAGACCAAAAAAGGGAGTTAAAATTTATGGCTGATTTGCCTAGTTTATTATTAGTTGACGATGACCCATTAATTACAGAACCATTAGCATTTATTTTAAAAGATAGTTTTTCAGCTACTATTGTTGAAACTTGTGAGGAAGCAAGACGTTTTTTACATAAAAGTCCTATTTTACCTAATTTAGCATTGATTGATCTTGGTTTACCTCCTACTCCACATAGTCCAAAAGAAGGATTTAATTTAGTTTCAGAATTATTAACCTTTAATCCGGCGATGAAAATTTTGATTCTATCAGGGCAAGATACCCGAGAAAATGTAAATCATGCTTTAACGCTGGGAGCGGTTGATTTTATTCCTAAACCCTGTGATACGGAATTATTAAAAGCACGGTTGAAACATCAATTGATGATTTTAGATGCCGAGCGACTTAAACCTCAAATTGAACATAAAGAATGTGGACAAATTGGGGAAAGTATTGTGATGGAAAATTTACGCGCACAAGTACAACAATTCGCAGATTCACCTTTTTCTATATTGATTGAAGGCGAATCAGGTTCAGGGAAAGAATTGATTGCTAAATGTTTACATACTAAAAGCCAACGTAAAAATGCACCTTGTTTAATTGTTAATTGTGCTGCTTTTACCAGCGAGTTATTGGAAGCACAACTATTTGGACATGCAAAAGGTGCTTTTACTGGTGCTAATATGGCACGTTCTGGTTTTTTTGAGGAGGCAAGCCAGGGTAGTCTTATTTTAGATGAAATTGGAGAAATGCCCTTGCAATTACAGTCTAAATTGTTGCGAGTGCTGGAAAACGGCGAATATTATCGTTTAGGAGAAACAAAAGTTCGCCAGTCAAATGCTAGAATTATTGCTTCTACTAATCGGGATTTAAAAGTTGAGGTAGCACAAGGGCAATTTCGTAATGATTTATACCATCGTTTGAGTGTGTTGACGATTAAAGCACCTCGATTAAATGAACGTGGTAAAGATAGATTATTATTATTAGAATTTTTTCAAAATTTTTATGCTGAAATGGGTACTTTGTTTAAATTAGATGAGGTGGCAACTGCTACTTGGTTGGAATATGATTTTCCAGGTAATATTCGGGAATTGCGCAATATTGTAATTCGTTTGGGGGCTAAATATCCTAACCAATTAATTAGTAAAGAACAGTTGGAAGAGGAACTGGAAATTAATTTTGACAAGAAAATAGTAGAAGATAATTATTCAGAAGAAACGATTATACAACAATTAGATTTGGGAAATTTTTCTTTAGATAATACAATTTTAGATTGGGAACGCCGTTATATTAATGCCGCTTTAAAAATGACGCAGGGCAATTTAAGTCAAGCGGCTCGTATTTTAGGCATGAATCGCACAACATTATACAGTAGAATGCAACGTTTAAGTAAATCTGGATTTTAAAGAGTAGCAAATTTAAAATTTGGTAGTCCTGCACAAAATAGTGGTAAACTTATTAAGTATTTGATACTTAACAAATTTTTATGCGAAATCACTAAATTATTCAGGACTGCCTAACTATCTAAACCTGAAGCCTATTCATTACTGAATATTGGTATTTAATAATACACTAGGATTAAAATTATAAATAGCAGTTACAATACTATCTTCTATTTCATCAGCTTTCCAAAAACCGCATTTATTATTATTTAGAAAAATCGAATAGCCATAAACTTTACCAGTATAATTAGCTACATAACCAGCCAAAGTACTAACTTTTTTTAAAGTACCAGTTTTAGCTCTAATTTTACCGTGAGCTGGAGAATTTTTTAAACGTTTTGTTTGCACGCCATAAGCTCCTAAAACTCGCAAACTGGAAATGAAATCAGGACCAATATCAAAACGTGAATACATATTAGTTAATAAATCAGTTACAGCAACAGTGGTTAAACGATTTTTTCGAGATAAACCAGAACCGTCTGCTAAAGCAACTCCTTGTATATTAACATTACTTAACCGTAAAAACTCTTCAACTAATCTTAAACCTTCAGCATGACTACCAGGTGTTCCATACCTATCAGCAGCAATAGTTTTTATTATTTGTTCAGCAGTTAGATTATTTGAATAAGTATTAAGGTTTTTTAAAATAACTGATAATGGACTAGAAATATGTTTATGCCATAAATTAGCGGTGATTGGTGTAAAAACAACTGCGGATGAACCTTGTACAGTTACGCCAGTTTCTTTAAGTATGGTGCGTATAGTTTCTACTGCATAACGAATTGGATTTTCAACATTAATACGAATTACTCGTTTTTTGGAATTAAGAGATAATTTTCCTTTTAAATATAATTTAATTTCATTATTTTCATTAATTTTTCGATAAAAAGAAATCGCATTTCTACCCCGTTTTGTAGTTTTGGTGGTATTACTTAAATCCATGTAAGAAATATTAGGTTCTAACCACGCTTTTAATTTATTACCAATAAACTGTCCAGGCTGAACATGAATAGCAATCGTATTAAAATTAATTGGCAACACACTTATTTTAGCATCATAAGATTTTTGAGAACGATCAATTTCCCAGGCAGGTGAACGATCATACTGATCAAAAAAATGGGCATCAATAATTAAATCACCAGTAATATTATCAATACCACTTTTATTCAGTTGCCTTAAAATATCCCAAAGAGATTTTATATCCAAAGTTGGATCGCCACCGCCACGAACAATAAAATCGCCATAAATAGTATTTTGTTTACGTTGTCCAGTATACAAAAACTCAGTTTTAAAACGATATTCAGGACCTAGATAATGTAAAGCTGTAGCCGTAGTAAAGATTTTCATTACTGAGGCTGGTAACAAAGGTTTATAAGCATTATGAGTATAAATTGGATAACCAGAAGGAAGAGCAACAATTCTTACTGAAGTTTGTGGATCATCCAAACATCGTGCATCCAATATTTTATCAATTTGCTTATTGAAAGAGTTTTGCTCTTGTGCTGATACTATTCCTACCAATAGTATAAAAATATTAAACAATAAATATTGCTTCTTTTTAAAAGATGACATTAGGTCTCCATTTTTAAAATTGATTAACGATTTGTAACTATCTACCAATTAAA
>JAGLFE010000243.1 GCA_023144675.1 Thiomargarita sp.
CAAATATAGGTAGAATTTAAATGTTTATCAATAATTGCTAGAGTATTCTGTTTAATTGGTACTTGTTTAACTAAATTCATGCCACAAATGGGACAATTTCCCGGTTCATTTTTTATGATTTGTGGATGCATTGGACAAATATAGGTGGAATTTAAATGTTTTTCAGTATGTTCTAAATCAGTTTCCTGTTTTTCACAAGCAAATAAAAATATACTTATTAACAAAATAGTTATAATACGCATGATCGCCTTTATAGATATTGGTAGTCCTGAACAAAGTAGTGATGGTCTCAAAAAACCTGTCAGGTATCAAAGACCTAACAGGTTTAGCACTACCTAGATATTTAATTTTTTAAATTTTAATAGGCTTCCTAATTAAAAAGAAGCCCAAAATATTTTGGAACAAATTAATCTATTTTGAATTTTCGGATGTTGTGGAATTTTGTTCTTTTTCCACTAAAAACATACCGCAAATAGAACAACTGCCAGGTTTTTCACTCATAATTTCTGGATGCATTGGGCATACATATTTATCAGCTAAATGTTGCTCGGAATGTTCATTAATAGTAGCTGGATTTTCGTGGGATTTATGTGCCTTTTCCACTAAAAACATACCGCAAATAGAACAACTGCCAGGTTTCTCACTCACAATTTCTGGATGCATTGGACATACATATTTATTAGTTAAATGTTGCTCGGAATGTTCCACTGTCGTTTCATTTTCTATTGGCAATTTTTCGTCAGATTCATGTTCATCACAAGCAGTTAATAAAATAGCTATAACTATATATAAAGTTAAAATACGCATAATTTTCTCGTTTAAAATAAAAAGTAGATTCCTTTTTTCAGGAATAGAAAGGACATAATTATCCCTTCATATTTAAATCATAAATTTTAATGCCTAATCTACTCGATAATTAGGAGCTTCCTTAGTTATCGAAACATCATGAACATGACTTTCACGCATACCGGCTGGGCTAATTTGAACAAATTTAGTTTTATTCCGCATTTTTTCTAAATCATGGCAACCAGTATAACCCATACTAGAACGCAAACCACCTAATAATTGATGAATTACCTCAATTAAATGACCTCGGTGTGGTACACGCCCTTCAATGCCTTCTGGCACTAATTTGTTAGATGAAGCATCACTTTGAAAATAACGATCTTTTGAACCTTGTGCTTGTGCCATAGCGGCGATTGAACCCATTCCGCGATAAGACTTATAAGCCCGTCCTTGATAAAGTTCAACTTCGCCAGGTGCTTCTTCTGTACCCGCAAATAAACTACCTATCATAACTGAATGTGCGCCCGCTGCAATAGCTTTAGCTAAATCACCAGAGTAACGAATTCCTCCATCAGCAATAATTGGAATAGCAGTGCCTTTCAAAGCTTGGGCTACATCATCAATTGCAGTAATTTGAGGCACACCTACACCAGCTACTATACGGGTGGTGCAAATAGAACCTGGTCCAATACCAACTTTAACCGCATCGACTCCAGCATCTGCTAAAGCTAAAGCTCCATCACCAGTCGCAATATTTCCACCTATAACTTGCACATCAGGATAATTTTGCTTAATCCAACGTATTTTATCCAGTACACTTTGTGCATGTCCATGCGCAGTATCTACGGCAATTACATCAACATCAGCTATCACAAGGGCAGTTACTCTATCCTCACAATCAGCTCCAGTGCCAATTGCTGCTCCTACTCGTAAACGTTCATGTTCATCTTTACAAGCGTCAGGTTTTTCAGTTGCTTTTTGAATATCTTTAACGGTAATTAATCCTCGTAACTGAAATTTATCATTGACGACTAATATTTTTTCAATTCGATATTTATGTAATAAATTAATTACTTCTTCACGACTGGCATTTTCTTGCACCGTTACTAATTTTTCTTTTGGAGTCATAATACTTGAAACTGGTAATTGATAATGAGTTTCAAATCGTAAATCACGACTGGTAACAATGCCAACTAATTCTTCTTTATCAACCACAGGCACCCCAGAAATATTATGATTTTTAGTTAATTTAATAACTTCCTTAACGGTTGTATTTGGTGATACAGTAAATGGATCGTTAATAATACCACTTTCAAACTTTTTTACTATTGTTACTTGGCGCGCTTGCTCTTCAACGGATATATTTTTGTGAATAATGCCAATTCCACCTTCTTGTGCTATAGTAATAGCTAAACGCGCTTCCGTAACCGTATCCATAGCGGCAGAAACCAGTGGAATATTTAACATAATATCTCTAGTTAATGGCGTATTTAATTGTGCATCTTTGGGTAAAACTGTAGAATGAGCGGGTAAAAGTAAAACGTCATCAAAAGTAAGTGCTTTTTGAATAATTTGCATAATTTATTTTATAAAGTATTTTGTAAAAAAGTTATTTAATTCAATCTCAATTTGAAGATTTATTTTTTTAATTGTTAAAGCTTGAATGATAGGATTTATAAATATTTTTGGTAGTTCTAAAATAGGT
>JAGLFE010000244.1 GCA_023144675.1 Thiomargarita sp.
AAAAGGAGGAGAAGATACTTTATTGAATATAGTGAATAAAAAAAATAGTTTTCCTGTTCGTAAACATAGTCCTTTAATGCAATACTCAGTCAAAGAAATACTAAATATGCAACAATGTGAATTTCAACGTCTTATTAACTGGGTGGAAAATATCTATAATCTTCTTAGCCGTTTAACAGCACAACCTACTTACAAGATAGAATACTCACTTAGTAATTTTCCTGATTCACAATGCCCTCGGGTTAGTAATAAAGGTAGAAATATTCAACGCCTAAAATTATCTGAAGCTTCTAAACCACTAGGTCCAAGTAATGAATATAGTTATCAACATACTTTAAAAGGTGAAACAATCTACTCTATTCCTACTAATTTTTTGCCATAATTAATACATGTTCTCCATCATTTGGGGAACAAATAATAGGAATTTATAGAGATGAAAAAACAATTTTTTACTGGCTTAACATACCAATACATCAGCATTATATTATCCTTATAAGTAATTTCACTAACAAGCTGTGCAGATGATAAAAGTCCTATTACAGATTCCGTTGCTCATCAAATTAGCATTAAATTATCTCCTCAATTTCTTGAAATGGTAAATGAAGCCAATTTTGATTTATTAGCTAATTTACAATTAGAAGGTTGTGGGAATAAAGGTTTTAAAAAATCAACTATTGATGAAAATACTATTATTGCTAGTTGTGATAGTCAAATAACTAGTAATATTGATTATAATGAAAATTATATTATTTATCAATTCCCTGATAAAATTGCTTGTCGTAAAGAAATTAATCCTACCAAATTAGGGCTTTATACTCAAACCAATTTAAAAAACATTCCCTTTGAAACTAATACTTATATCAAATTATTTGATGAACTTAACGATAAGCCAATTAGCCGTTGTACCCAAGCTATAAATCAAACTCCGTGGCGGTTAGACTTTGAACCTTACCAATGTCATGGAAAACGTAAACTAATTATTATTTCCACCAGCGAAAAATTTAATAGTTATGGCAAGCAAATTCCACAAACCATTTCAAAGGTATTTCAAAATCAGTTAGATTCTAAAATTCCCTTCACCTTGGTAACAATTTTACCTGGACGTAAATTAAGTAAACCACTGCTCAAGTGTGAAGATTTAGCTGATTTGGAAAAAACGGAAGCTGAAAAATTTATTTGGCAACAACTTAATAATATTCGCTTTGGGGCGCGTGATTTGCACGCATTACAAAATTTAGATTTAGCCAATATTGTTTATGCTAAAGAAAAATTGCAAAGTGTTATTTATTTAACGGATAATAGTAAAATACCAACCGATATCAAGTACATTAATGATAAAGATTTAAGTGTTCCTATTATTACTTGGAAAAAATCTGGAATTCCATTGACTGTTTTAACTATTGATTCCTGTTTACCTTGGATAAAAAAGGCAGAAGCAACTGAATGTCAGGAATTGACAGATAAAACTGCGATTAAACAAATTCAACAAGCGTTAAAAAAATTTCTTGAATATTGAACTCGTAATATTTTGGCAAAAGATATAACAGCATAAAGAATATTTTTCAATAAGTAAATTATTTATGAAACGTAACTATCTACCAAGTTAAGAAATACGTATAAAATGTAGGATGCTGTTGAGGAA
>JAGLFE010000245.1 GCA_023144675.1 Thiomargarita sp.
GTATTTCTTGGTAGATAGTTACTCATATTTAAAATTATGGTAGTTCTAAACAAAGTAGTAATTGGGCTAAAATGTAGGTCGAGTTAGTGCAACCCGACTTAAAACATTGAATAGTTGGATTACGCTTGGCTAACCTACATAATTATTTACCACTATTTTTTTTAGGACTATCCTTAATTTAAATAACTGAAGTTACGCAAAAGGAAAAACTGGAATTGAAAATAAGCTTATTATAAGGGTTATTAAAATTCAAAGGTTTTAGTATCCAAATTTAATCCTTATATTTTATAACATATAAATTCATCTGCGTAACTTCAGTTAATTAATTCCGCATATAAATTTGCTATTTGATTAGCTACACCTGTAATATTAAATAATTGTTCAAAACGTTTTTTTGCCATATTTCCTAACAAAATTTGTTGTTGTGGCTGTTCGATTAAACTTTGAATGGCGTGAATCAATGCTTCTGAATTTTGAATAGGTACAAGTAAACCAGAATTATTAACTACCCAACTCACGCCCGAACCAGGAATATCGGTTGCAATAATAGCTTTACCATAATACATGGCTTCTAGCAATACAACTCCAAATGCCTCAGTGCGTTCTATGGAAGCTAGACAAAAAACATCACAACTTGTTAATAAAGATACCAATTGTTCATCATCGCAAAATCCTAATAATTTAACCCTATTTTCTAAATTTAACTCAGTAATTAACTGTTGTAAACTTTGGTATAATTCTCCTTTTCCCACAATTAACAATTGCGCATCTTCGATAGATGACATGGTTTTTATTAAATGTTCATAACCTTTATAATAAGTTAAACGACCAACAGTTAAGATTTTTAATTTATTTTTCTGCCACAAATTAATTTTACTTTCAATTGGTAACCGCAATTTTTTAATACCTAGCGGAATAACTTGACATTTATTTGCCCAAGATTGTAAAACAGGACTATGCGTTAAATAAGGTGGGGAAGTGGCAATAATACGTTGCGCTTGTTTAAGTAATTTTCGTTCAAAAGGCTGGTAAAATAACTTATAAGCTAGAGATAATTTCCAATTTGAAATAGCAACCACATCAGAATGCCAATGAATTACCCAAGGAATTTTTCTCGCTAGCGGCAAACTTAATGCAAAAAAGGCAGAGGTATTTGGTAAATGTAAATGTAAAATTTGCGGTTGAAATTGCTTTAGAACTTGATTAAACCAAAAAATAAAATGGGGGCAAATAGGTGCATACAGGACACGCCCATAACTTGGGACCCGATAAATTATTATTTCTGTTTGTTGTAAAAGAATTGATTCTGCTTGTATGGGAGAAAAAAAGTGTGAAAAGCGGGGAATATGGTCATGCACAATAGCAGCTACTTGATGACCTTGCTGCACTTGCGCTACCATTAAATCAGCTAAAAAATTCTCAATTCCACCAGCAAAAGGTGGAAAAAATTTACCTAAATGTAAAATTTTAAACACAATAGAAACTATATGAAAATTAAAATAAATTTATTTTTAAAAAATATCCAATTAACTTATATTTCCCCTCCTCGTTGTTAAAAGAAGGGATAGTCTAATTAAATTTCAGCTTCAACAGAATCTTCCACTGCTTCTTCAGTTGGTACAATGATTAAATCTTGCATATTACCATCTGGATAAGCAATGGTAAAGTCTTCAACACCATCGTCATTAATATCTTCGCCAGTTTCTATAAATTCAACTGCACCACTAGCTGGTTCTTCAGATTGCCAACCATCATAACCTAACATAGCGCGATAAGATTGACCATTCAGAATAAAGCTAATTAAACCATCAAATTGTAAAGAAACATTTGTTGCATTACTATCATCTTCACCTAAATTTAACAAGATTTCAGGATAAATAGGGGATGGATAAACAATTTGTTGATAATGGCGATTATGCTTTTTGAAATTTAGTGCATAAAGTAAATTATTGCCACCAACAAGATATGGACTATCAATTGATGTACCACCCAAAGGTAAATTTACATCCACAACTATTGAAGATAAAGCTGCTCGACCTGTATGGAATATTTGCACGTTGGTTGAGGCATGAAGTGTACCTTTACTACTCATATTGATTGATTTTAAAGAAATCGATTCTAAATCATTAACAAAAGCAGTAAAGTCTTGAACCACTGGATGTGCAAGAATGCGTTGTCTTTTCTGAGTTATAATGATAACGCTATTTTCTGCATTTAATTTAATTCCAATTTCTTCATTTTCTGCTGCTTGAGTTACTTCAACAGGACAAACTTCAATCGCAACATCATCTTGGGTAACTTCAATATTACCTGTAGTATTATTTTGTTCAATTTCAAAGCCACTATCAGAAAGTAATTCGGCTATATCATCAATAACAGGTGCTTCACCCTCAATTAGGCTAATTGATAAATCTATTGGTTCAAAAGATAGATTTAACTTGGCTACCATAGTTGATGCTCGTATAACTGGGAAAATAGGAGTTAATTTGGCACCAAATGGAATAAATTTATAATTAGTAAAACGAACACCAGGACCATAAATAATTCTTGAGCCAGTTGTTACGTTAATGCTACCGATAAGTGTATGAGCAAATCTAACTGTACCACTTAAAACTCTATTTTCAACTAAAACAGGTTTTTCAACTGTACCAATAACTGTTATGTTTTCTAAAGTTTCTTCTTCAGCATCTAATTCTGTTATAACTGGTAAATCAACAACTAAATTAGTGGCAAAGCCGACTGAAGTAATTGAATTTTCTACAGTAAATTGTTCTACTAATGTACCTTCAGCGGTATAAATACGTACTTCATTACCACCTGCTTTACTAACGATAATTTCAGCTTGACCATCACCATCAATATCACCAAGTGCTAATACAAGACCTTGTCCATTAATATCGCAACGATTTACTATATTTACTATAGCAATATTAGCATCGCTACCACTATCGTCATCATCATTTTCACAAGTTCCCAAAGTATCGCCATGATCTAAGTGTGCATCTAATGCGGAATCATCAACTTCTATAACATTTCCATTATGACAAATATTGACTTTATCACTACTGCGGCTATCTCTGCTACTACGACTATCATCGTCTTTGCTACCAGAATCATCATCTTTTTTGCTGCCAGAATCATCGTCTTTTTTGCTACCAGAATCGTCATCTATATTAACATCTATATCAATATCGATAATTACATTAATATCTATGTCTAATGCTGCAAGATTAAGAAATATATCAAAGGAATTAATAATTTCACCTTCCATGCTATAGATGCCAATAACATATCCTTCTGTTTGACCAACAACGATTTCAGCAATATCATCACCATTAACATCATCAACAGCTACAACCATACCAAAAGATGTACCATTTAATAAAATACTAAATTCTGATAATAAATCCCCTTCACCACTATAAACAAAGATATTATTCTGATCTTCATCAGTTGCTTCTGCAATAGCAATAATAATTTCGTCATTGCCATCACCATTTACATCACCAGCGGCTATATTGAATTTAGTTTCAGTTTCAAAGACATTAATTGCACGAATAGCGGAACCATCTGCTTGGTATAAAGAAACTTTGGTATCTTTACCCTGATTAGCTACAATAATTTCTAAACTACCGTCGCCATCAATATCACCAAAGATTGTATTAACACCCTTGCCATTTCCATTGGATATAATTTTAAAAGTTTGTTTGCCTTCAGCATTATAAATAGAAATATCATCACCATTTCCATTTTCACTAATTGTAATATCAACTGAACCGTCTGCATCAAAATCGGCGGTATTAATACGTACGCCATCATTATTTTCAGCTAAATCGGTGGCAAATTGGTGGACTAATTGACCAGTTGAATCTACAAGAGTAAGCATATCAATATCACATTGATGTTCACCAATAACAACCAAGTTTGCACCTTCAATGGTATCACCACTAATGGAGCTAATTAGATTTAAAGTTACAGTTGGATTACGATCATCTAAAGTTGCGGATATTTCTTGGAAAACATAGCCTTCTTTAATTGCGGTAACGCTATAAGTTCCCATACTTAAACCAATTATTTGATAATAGCCTTTGTCATCAGAAGTAACTATTGAATCACCAATTGTAATTTCAACATCTGCAATAACTTCTCCAGCTTCATTGAAAACAAAACCTTCTACAATGGCTTCAAGTTCAATAACTGTTACAGTATCATCATCGGCTTCGACAGTTTCTTCGGCAGTTTCAGATTCAATAGTTTCTTCAGTGGCTTCAAGTTCAACAATTTCTTCAGCGGTTTCAGCTTCGATAGTTGCGATTCCAGTAGCTAAAATTTCTGTGGCTTCAGCGGTTTCAACTGCAGCGGTTTCGACTTCAGCGGTTTCAACTTCAGCGGTTTCAACTTCAGCGGTTTCGACTTCAGTGGTTTCAACTTCAGTAATTTCAACTTCAGCAGTTTCGACTTCAGTAGTTTCAACTTCAGCGGTTTCAACTGCAGTGGTTTCGACTCCAGTAGCCGTTACGGATTCAATTGCATTTTCAGTTGCATCGGTGTTATCGATTTCATCGACCGCCCAAGCTGGTGAAGATACCAACAAAGCCGCTAGGGCGATGGGTATCAGTTTTGTATATTTGTCTGTAATCATTAGATAATGTTTCCTTTGACTTATTAAAGAAAGAAAGAATTTGGATATATTTAATTATTAAAAAAAAATCATAAAAACTATCCAAATATATTTAATATAAACACTTAACTGAATACCTTTTTTCATAAAATATTCATAATTTTAGTAAGAAAATAAAAAAGCTAAGTGGTTAGTAATATAATTAATTATCCTAATAAAAATTTGGTTTCCCAATATTTGGTTAATTAGGAAATTAAATTAATTATAATTTTAAATAAAAATTAGTTTCCAACATATTTATAAATTTTTTTATTGGATTTATTGGAAATATAATTATTTATTATATAAATTTAGTATAGAAATATAGATTTGATTTGTCAATATTTAAAGAAAAAATATTATAAATAACTTCTTGCAAAATTATTGCCAATATTGAAGTTAAAACGAATTATGAGATAAAAAAAGGGATATTTTTAACTTGAATATTAATATATTTAATTATAATTATATTCTTTACAACAATGGTTCGGACAGTTTTTAAAGTGATAAAATGAGAGTTTGTAAGGGTTTGATTTTACTAGACTCAATTAAATCAAACTCAGGTTTTTAGCTAAGTTGTATTTAACAATAGTTCGGACAGTTTTGTTAAGTAAAGGAAATGAGAATCCAGTATGTGAGATAATAGAATTGTTGAAAACAATATTATCAACCAAAGGATTCTCATGAAGATATTAGAAACTAT
>JAGLFE010000246.1 GCA_023144675.1 Thiomargarita sp.
CATTATTATTGATGAACCAGAATTAGGTTTACATCCTTACGCCATTGAAATTTTAGCTGAATTAGTGCAAGCAACTTCTCAAAAAACACAAATTATTCTTTCGACCCAATCTCCTGCTCTCGTTGATTATTTCAATCCCAATAATATTATTGTAGTGAACCGAAAAAAAGGAACATCAGTTTTTGAACGCTTAAATGATAAACAACTTTCTTCATGGCTTGAAGATTATTCATTAGGTGAACTCTGGCGTAAAAACGTTATCGTTGGTGGTCCAACTAAACAATCTCCGAAGCTATAGGCATTCAAACTATACGAAAACAATGCAATCATTTTAACAGCTGGCTAACAAAATTTGAAAATTTATAAAAGATAAAATTAAAATTATGCCTAAAGAAAATTCGCTTCTAAATGCAACAACAATTCGCCACGATTGGCAAATTGACGAAATAATGCAGTTTTTCAATTTGCCATTGCTTGATCTCATCTTTTTAGCACAAAAAGTGCATCGTAATCATTTTGAACCTAATCAAGTACAATTAAGTAGTTTATTGAATATTAAAACTGGTGGCTGTTCGGAAGATTGTGCTTATTGTTCACAAAGTAAACGTTTTGATACTGATACCTCAGACCAAGCCCTGATGAGCGTTGAAGATATTGTCAATGCTGCTAAAAAAGCCAAAGAAAAAGGTTCTAGCCGTTTTTGCATGGGAACTGCTTGGCGTAGTCCAAAGAAAGCAATCGATTTTGCGCAAATATTGGACATTATTAAGGCAGTTAAAGCACTTGATTTAGAAACTTGCATGACTTTGGGAATGTTGACTGAAGAACAGGCGCAACAATTAAAAATAGCTGGATTAGACTACTACAACCATAATTTGGACACTTCGCCTGATTATTATAAAAAAATTGTTAGCACCCATAGTTATCAAGATCGACTTAATACTTTAAATCATATTCGTAATGCGGGTTTAAAAATGTGTTGCGGCGGTATTATTGGCATGGGAGAAACTATTGAAGATCGAGCAGCTTTGTTGCAAAATTTAGCTAATTTGCCAATACATCCAGAAAGTGTGCCAATTAATCAATTAATACCAATTGAAGGCACACCGCTCGGAAAAATTGCTAAAATTGATACTTTCGATATAGTAGGTTGTATTGCAACTGCCCGTATTTTAATGCCAACTTCTTATGTCCGCCTATCTGCTGGTAGAACTGAAATGAGTGATGAACTGCAAGCTTTATGCTTTTTAGCAGGTGCAAATTCTGTTTTTTATGGTGAAAAATTATTAACTACAGATAATCCAAATGTAGAACAAGACCAATCTTTATTTAAACGTTTAGGTTTGCAAATTATATAGGCAATTTTATTTTATGGTCGCAACTATTAAAAATAGGATAATTTATTATGTCTGAAGGTATTCCTTATGAAGAAGCATTACAACGCTATCAACGTAACAAAGAATATAGCTTGCCGGAAATGAGTGAGTTGTTGCATAACTATCATCCTGATTATTATCAAGATGCCACTGTAAAACTGCAAGTTGGAATTAATAAAGGTGAATCTTGTCATCGACAATTAGCTGATTTATTACAGGCAGATTCTCATATTGAAGAAACTGATTTAGCCGGGTCATTTATTACCGAAACCAATATTTTGGTCATTGGTAGTGGTGGAGCTGGATGTTCGGCAGCATTAACTGCTAGTCGGCAAAGTTCCAATGTTATTTTGACAACTAAATTACGTCTTGGTGATAGTAATACAGTAATGGCTGAAGGAGGAATACAAGCTTCAATCGCTGCTAATGATACACTTCAAGACCATTATGAGGACACATTAAGAGCGGGACATTATACTGCGGATAAAAAATTAGTTGCTACCATGGTATCGGAAGCACCAGACGTAATTCGTTGGTTAATACAAGAAGGAATGCACTTTGATATTAACGAATTTGGTGATTTGATGATGCGTCGCCCTGGTGGTGCTTCGGCGGATAGAATTTTATATTACCGAGATTATACTGGTTTAGAAATGATGCGAGTATTGCGTGAATCAGTTTCAAATAGCAATATTGAAGTTTGGGACCATTCTCCAGTCGTGGAATTACTTTCTAGTGAGCATGGTCATTGTGCGGGCGCTATTATCTACTCTATCAAAGAACAAGCGTTTAAAATTATAAAGGCGCAAGCAGTTATTTTAGCCACTGGTGGTATCGGACGTATGCACTTAAATGGCTTTCCAACTACTAATCACTTTGGAGCAACAGGAGATGGTTTAGTTCTAGCCTACCGTTTGGGAGCAAAATTGCGAGATTTGGATTCTTTTCAATACCATCCAACTGCATTGGCTTATCCTCAACATTTAGCAGGTTCTTTAATTACCGAAGGAGTGCGGTCAGCGGGAGTTCAACTTTTAAATGGTTTGGGTGAACGCTTTGTAAATGAATTAAAACCTCGGGATTATGTTTCATCAGCAATTTTGCGAGAATGTGTAGAAGGACGTGGAGTGCGAGTAGATGATAAAACTGTTGGAGTATGGCTTGATACACCTGGTTTAGAAAGAAGTGAACCTGGTATGATGAAAAAACGTTTCCCCAAATTATTTCAAATTGGTGAACGGGCTAATATTGACCCAACTAAAGTTCCAATGTTAGTTCATCCAGCCTTGCATTATCAAAATGGGGGAGTTGTTATTGATGAAAATGGACAAACCAACATTCGCGGTTTATATTGTGTTGGCGAAGCCAGTGGTGGTATTCATGGTCGCAATCGAATTATGGGCAATGCCCTATTGGAAATCATTTGTTTTGGCAGGCGTGCTGGTTTAAAAGCGGCGAAAACAATTAGTCCACGAGGTTACAAAAAAAGTGGGATTGAACATCTTACTAGATTACGCCGTGAATTAAGTCGGGCTAATTTAACCATGGATGTAAAAAGTCCGATGTTATTTCCAGATTGTGCTAATTTTAAGCTAAAAGGAGCTGAAGTAACTCATCAATTATGATATTTTGTAACTGTAGTTTGTTTGAAATATTAAAACTAAAGATTTAATAGACTCCCAATTTTTTTAGTAATTGCTTACCCACCAAAATAGGAGTTGCTAAACCTGTCAGGTCTCAAAGACCTGACAGGTTCAGGACTACCAAATTGTAGGGA